>NZ_JBASWB010000054.1:5000-179630 GCF_049276255.1 Miniphocaeibacter sp. | reverse complement strand
AAATAGCCACTTCTTTTAAATTTTAGAATTATATATATTTTTAATTTCCTATTAAAAAGTCTAAAATATTCCAACCGTCTGATGTTTCTGCCCTGTAAAGCTCTGTATAACCACATCTGGAACAGCTAACAGTTATAAACTTCTTGTTTTGAACATCAAAAATCTTTGCAAAATTTCCACCGGTAGCTTGAAACTGGTCGGAAATATAATGCTCGTTACCGCATTTTTCACAAATATATTGTTTCTTTTCCATTTTTTCTCCTTGTACAATAGAATTTATGCCTTTACTATATTTTAGTATATATTAGGCAAATAGTATATTATAAAATATATTTCAATTTTCCATTTCCTTCTTATAGCCTTTGTGGGCACTGTAGTAAATTAACAATATGTTTATTATTATATGGGGAACAAAATATAAAGAATCCTTTGCTGTAGTCATTCCCATAATAACAACCATTTGATAAAAAGCATTAATTACCAACATAATATAAAATATCCATCTCATAAGGAATTTATTGTATGTAAATATAAAAACAAAAAATAATGCATATAATATATAAGGTGCCGTAATAATTATATTTATATGTTTTCCAACATAAATATTTTTAAGCCAGGTATCATAAACATCAATATTAAATACCATTTCCGATATTGCAAGTGTAAAATAATATAATGCTGGAATTATAAAACAAATCGTCCCTATAATTCTTTTATTTTTATTACTCATAATCTTTCCTCCCTAACTATAATTATAAATCATGTAAACTATTCTAAACTAACAGTTTTGTTAGTTTCCTATATTGAATTACAGGGTATATTCATAAACAATACCCTCATTTAAGACTGGCTAGAAAATAGATAGGATATTTTTCTTAATTAAAAACAAATCTGAATAAAGGGAGAATAACTAAATGAAGAAAAGTTTAAAATACTCAAAGGCTCATGTTTTCTATGTCTTGTTTAATATTATATTAATAATATTACTAGCAAGCTTGCTATATATTTATAATAATATTTACTCTAATATAATTATGGTCCTAGTTTTACTGGCTATTCTTTTTTCTTCCAATTTTATAATGGAAAAATATTTGTATAAAAAATATAAGTTTAAAATTAAGGATAAAAAACCATACAATTTTTTAATTATTATTCCTAATGTTTTACTTGTATTTTACTTAACCTATAATAAAACTTGGCTCTTAATCCTATATGCAGTAATAATAATTGCCATATTTTTATATATAAGCTACAAAAGTATTCTTGAATACAATAAATAAGAAAAAGCTATTCTCTTACTTGAGAGTAGCTTTTTAAAATATAAATCCAAATAGACTTTGTACTCCATACCATACTATTGGAATAAACATAGCCGGCAGGTAGTCCAAGGTTTTGAAATCCTTAATTTTCATTAGCCCCAGTCCCATTCCTATTAAAAGAACAGAACCTATTGCTGAAAACTCGTTTATAACTTCCGGAGTTAAGAAATTTCCTAAAATATTTGTTAGTAAATAAATTGAGCCTTGGTAGATAAACAGGGCAAAGGCTGCAATGTAAATTGACACACCATAAACAGAGGCAAAAATTAAACCACTAACTGAATCCAATATAGTCTTAAACTGTAGTAAACTAGGGTCTCCTTTTAAACTCATATTCATTGCTGCTAATATACTTAAGGAGCCTGAACATTGAATAATAATTATAGTAATTGCGTTTTTTATAATATCGCTATTAACATTGGCAGAGGAAAATTTATTGGCTAAATTTTCAGTTCGGTCATGCATTTTTAAGGTCGTTCCAATAAATGTACCTATAGTTAAAGAAACCAACATTAATAACATACTATTAATTTCCAAAGCTCCCTGAATTCCCATTACTATTATTAACAAACCCAATATTAAAATAAGGGACTCCCCTTGTTTTTTTGAAATAAACTTATTTAAAATCATACCAAAAGTACCGGCAATAGCAATTCCTATTGCATTAATAAATACCCAAAACATCTTACACCTCAAAAAATATATTACTACTACTATATTGCTAATATTTTACACTGTCAAATTAAAACTATTTATATATTTTTATTTATATGTTTTAGTTAGATAAATTAAAAATACCGATCTATAATTTAAGGCCGGTATTTTTCTACTTAATCTTTAAATAATAATAAGGTTGCCATAAAGCTTTCAGGGTCATTTGATGAGGCATTTATCATATAAAATAATATTTTTATTTTCCCATCTGAAAATTCCAATTCAAAATCTAAGGATGAAATACTTGTATTGATTTTCTCATTTATTTCTTCAAAGGAAATAGCTTCTACCTCTTTATTTTTATGAATTTCCAAATTATCATCTTTAACAATAAAAGTATAATCTCCAATAATACTATTGTTAAAAACCGTCTGTAAGTCCATATGATTATAGTCATTAATATTGTCCACTTGTATTTTATCTGGCTGGTAGCTTATTCCTATTCCGGTTTCCGGTTCCGGATTTTCCCCCATTTCATATTCATAGGAGTAATAGAAATCAAAACCTAAATACTTACTTGTATCTAGCGTAAAATCATCGCCAATTTCTGCAATATAAGGTAATTCTTTTTCATCTTTACTATAAATAAAATATTCTAAAATATTTGTTATTTCAAGTTTATCTTCCTTGGAAACATCACTATTTGGAACTAGCTTTCCATCCTTTAACATATTATTTTTATTTAAGTAATATTCCAGCCTATTTTTTTGGCTTCTACTAGAAACATTATAGGCACTTAATGGTCCAACAGTTCCAATTAGAGTAAGTAGGGAAAACACCATTAAAACAGGTAGGTTATTTTTATATTTGTTAATAATAAAATAAACAGATGAAAATAGTAGCCACAATCCTATTAAAACTACAAAATATCTATTTTCTGTTATACCGTAATTTTTTATTCTTCCTCCCATTGAGTAAAACAACATTCCCAATAGTGGAATTATGGATATTGGTGCTATTTTCATATAGGTCCTTTTAAATTTACTATCCTCTACTATATTTAAAAGGATTAAGGTTCCAATGGTAAAACCGCCATAAACAATTACTAAATATGCAATTTGCCTTACTAAAATATTCCTTTGAATTAAAATCATTGCAAAATAAATATATAGGATTAAACCAAATATTATTAATAATACAACTACTATATTAATTAATAGCTTTTTAAAAAACTTAGGCACAATATAATCTTCGTATATACTTGCCTTTGGATAATTAGACAAAAATACTATTAAGTTAACTAAAATCATAATTAAATTAATATTGGACATAAAATACCTATAGTCTATAAAGTCAAAAAACAAGGTAGATAAAGCATAGAGTATTAGTTGTGTACCAACTAGTATAACTATAGAAAATATTACAGATATTCCTATTGCCCTTATAATCTTATAGATATAAATATCCGTTCCCTTTGGATTATTTAGCTTTTCTACATATAAGGATGAAATAATAAAAAAGACTATTAGTCCATATACTATAGTTCCAAATTTCTTCGTTATATATAATAAATCTATAAGAAATATACTAGGGTAGACTTGGGAATTTAAGTTACTATTTTTCCCAAAATAATACAACACTATAAGTATTACTATTCCTAGTAAATTAGTTAAATACTTATAATATGTCTTGTTGAAAACCGTCTGTAGAAAACTATTTAGCAGGGATATAAAAATAAAGAGAAATATTCCCACAGTAAAAACAGCTAGTAAAACTGTGTATCTGTAGGTAATCTCCTCTTGGAAATTGCCATAAATCGTTACAATAGTAAGAAGTATTCCCGATAATATAGCCAGGGGAAATCTTAAAATTGTATATTTTAAATCTGAAAAACTGTTTTTCAAAATATCTTTAATAGTCATATTTGCTCCTATTCTTCATCGGGAATATATTCTAAAATATCCCCTGGCTGACAGTCTAAGGCCTTACAGATTTTATCCATAGTTTCAAAGCGGAAGGCCTTGGCCTTACCATTTTTTAAAATGGATATATTTGCCATAGTAATTCCTACCCTTTCAGAAAGTTCCGTTACGGACATCTTCCTCTTTGCTAACATTACATCTATATTAACTCTTATCATATTATCACCTATACCGTTAAGTCCTGGTCTTCTTTTAATTCCACTGCATTTGTATATATTTTTAATAAAAGTTTAATACATATATGAATTAAGAAAAGTACTATTAAATATATTAAGTGAATTAATAATAAGCCTGGATGATGTTCTAATAATATTAATGCAAATATATTTGCTATAACTATAAATACCATTAATACAAGCAATATTTTATCTATTAATTTAATAGCTTTGATATTTTCTCTAACAAATATACGATTATTACCAATATTTTCATATATTCTTATACATATTAAACCACATAAAACTATTGGTAAACCTTCTAGGCAAATTATAATTAACCAAGGATAAAAAGCATAATAAAATTCTTTATCATCTCCAATAATTTCAAGACCAATATCCGGAACAACTTTAAACAAAACAAAAAGTATTGCTAAACATAATATTGTTGAGACTATTTGTAAAATTCTCGTATATTTCTTATATTCCATTTATCTTCTCCTTTATTTTGACATTAAGTAATAAATTCTTTTTATTTTATACTTCCTCTCTTTTATTATAGTATAACAATTATTTATCGTAAGTCAATAAATATTTATTGTTTTATCTGAAAATGAAAAAATTTTTATAATTTATATAATTGTTATAAAATAGATTATGGAAGAATATTACTATGTTTTATTTTTTTAAAACTTGAAATTTAGTCATTGGTTTAAAAATATTTTTTTATTTTATAAAATTTTTACTAATATTTGAAAGTACAAGATGTTTTGTGAAGCTTTAAATATGGTACTATATATAGTGTATTTTAATTAGTTAGGAGAAAAGAATGGAAATAATAAAAAGAGATGGCACCCATGTAGAATTTGATATTGAAAAAATAATTCGTGCTATGGAAAAAGCCTTTAATTCTGTAAATAAAACTATTTCTCGAGAAGAATTGGAAACAATGGCAAATATTGTGGAAAATACTCTTAAAACAAAATATCCTAAGGGACATATTCCCACTGTAGAGGAAATTCAAGATTTAGTAGAGTTAACTTTAATTGACCATAATCATTATGCTGTTGTTAAAAGCTATATTCTTTATAGGGCTCAACATAGTATGGACAGAAAGGTCATTGAGCAGTTTGAAGATTATATTACAGATCAAAATATTTTAGAAATAATAAAAAGTATTCAAGACGATTATGATAGAACAAGATATGAAATTGAACAATTATATATAAAATTTACCTCCTTTGTTAAGTCCGGAATGAATAACAAGGATTATTTAAAGGTTTTAATTAGGGCTTCTTCGGAATTAACCAGTAAAGAAGCACCGGATTGGGAATATATTTCTGCCAGATTTTTTTGCTATGATTTAAATATTTCCATTGAAGAAGAATGTATAAGATATGATATTCACGATTTTAAGGGAAAAATAAAATTTTTAGAAGAAGAAGGACTATACGGAAAATATATAAGAGAAAATTATACTAATGAAGAAATAGACCTTCTTGACAAATATATGAATAATTCAAGGGACAGGTTATTTACCTATAGTTCTATTGAATTAATCTCTAAAAGATACTTAATAAAAACTCACGATAATAAAATTATGGAAACACCTCAAGAGATGTTTATGGGAATAGCAATGCACTTAGCTATACCGGAAGGTGAAAATAAAATTAAATGGGCTAAAAGATTTTATGATATATACAGTAAATTACAAGTTACTGTAGCTACACCTACTATGAGTAATGCTAGAAAGCCATTCCACCAACTAAGTTCATGTTTTATTGACACAGTACCTGACAGCCTTACGGGGATTTATCGTTCTATTGATAATTTTGCCCAAGTTTCAAAACACGGTGGCGGTATGGGAATGTATTTTGGAAAAGTTAGGGCTACAGGTTCAGATATTAGAGGTTTCAAAGGTGTAGCCGGCGGTGTTATTCGTTGGATTAAGCTGGCAAATGACACTGCAGTTGCTGTAGACCAACTAGGAGTTAGACAAGGCTCTGTTGCAGTTTATTTAGATGTTTGGCATAAGGATATACCTGAATTTTTACAACTTCGTACCAATAGTGGTGATGACAGGTTAAAGGCCCATGATGTTTTTCCTGCTGTCTGCTATCCGGATTTATTCTGGAAATTAGCTAAGGACGATATTAATGCTAATTGGTACTTAATGGACCCTCACGAAATAATGACTGTTAAAGGTTGGTCTTTAGAGGATTCCTATGGTGAGGAATGGGAAGAAAAATATTGGGACTGTGTAAATGATCCAAATATAGATAAAAGGATAATATCTGTTAAGGATTTAATAAGACTTGTTATTAAATCCCTATCGGAAACAGGAACTCCTTTTGCCTTTAACAGAGATACTGTAAATAAAATGAATCCAAATAAACATAAGGGGATTATTTATTCCTCAAATCTCTGTACGGAAATTTTACAAAATATGAGTGAAATAGAAACAGTCTCTCAGGAAATAAAAGATGAAAATGGCGACACTATTGTTGTAACAAAAACAAAAGCCGGTGATTTTGTAGTGTGTAATTTAGCTTCTTTAGTCCTTGGAAATATAGATATAAACAATCAAAATGAATTACAATACGTTGTTGAAACAGCTGTAAGGGGACTGGACAATGTTATAGATTTAAATTATTATCCTGTTCCCTATGCTAAAATAACAAATAAAAAGTATCGTTCCATTGGACTAGGAACTTCCGGTTACCACCATGCCTTAGTAAAAGAGGGAATAATGTGGTCCGATATTGATAAACACATAGAGTTTGCCAATGAATTATATGAAAATATAAATTACTATGCAGTAGAAGCTAGTATGAAAATAGCTAAGGAAAAAAATTCCTATGAATATTTTGAAGGCTCCGACTGGCAAACAGGGGATTATTTTTCAAAAAGGTCCTACACATCTGAAAGATGGAAAAAACTGGAAGCTAATATAGGGAAATATGGACTTAGAAATGGTTATATAATGGCTGTTGCTCCTACAGGTTCAACATCTATTATAGCCGGAACTACTGCTGCAGTAGACCCTGTTATGAACAGATATTTCCTAGAGGAAAAGAAAGGTTCCATAGTTCCAAGAGTTGCACCGGGACTAAATCCTCACACTTTTTGGACCTATGAAAATGCCCACGACATTGACCAAAGTCTAGTAGTAAAAGCAGCCGGTGTAAGACAAAGACATATTGACCAAGGTCAGTCTATTAATCTTTATATAACAACAGATTTTACAATGCGTATGATTTTAAACCTCTATATTAAGGCTTGGGAAGAAGGGGTTAAAACCATATATTATGTAAGAAGTAAGTCTTTAGAAGTAAAAGAATGTGATTCTTGTTCAGCATAGGAGGAAATAATGGCAGATTTAAAAAGAAAAGGTCTCTTTAATGAAAATGGAGACATTGAACTTAGTAAAAGAAGAATGATAAATGGAAATACCACTAATCTTAATGATTTTAACAATATAAAATATACTTGGACTTCCGATTGGTATAGACAGGCTATGAATAATTTCTGGATTCCTGAGGAAATAAACCTTACTCAAGATATTAAGGATTACAGAAAGTTAGATGAACATGAAAGAAGAGCTTATGACAAAACCCTTTCTTTCCTTGTTTTCCTAGACAGTATTCAAACAGCTAACCTTCCCAATGTAGGGGAATATATAACAGCAAACGAAGTTAACTTATGTTTAACTATACAGGCCTTTCAAGAAGCTGTCCACAGCCAAAGTTACGGCTATATACTAGATACTATTTGCTCACCTGAAGAAAGATCTGAAATATTATACCAATGGAGAGACGACCCTCACCTACTGGCAAGAAATAAATTCATAGGTGATTCATATAATGAATTTTTAGACAATAAGTCAAAAATTGCCCTAGTAAAAACCATGGTAGCAAATTATATACTTGAAGGTATATACTTCTATTCTGGATTTATGTTCTTCTACAGCCTTGGAAGAATTGGAAAAATGCCGGGAACCGTTCAGGAAATAAGATATATTAATAGAGATGAAAATACTCACCTATGGTTATTTAGATCCATACTATTGGAATTAAAAAAAGAAGAACCTGAAATATTTACTCCTGAAAATATAGAAATGTTTAAAAACATGATTAAGCAGGGAGTAGAAGAGGAAATTGCCTGGGGACAATATGTTCTAGGGGACAATATTCAAGGAATTAATATGAAAATGATAGAAGAATATATTAAATACCTTGGTAATTTACGCTCAACAGGATTAGGTTTTGGAGTTATTTATCCTGGCTTTGAAAACGAACCGGAATCTATGAAGTGGGTAAGTGAATATTCAGACCCTAATAAAGTAAAAACAGACTTCTTTGAAGGTAAAGTAACAGCTTATGCAAAAAGCTCTATAATAGAAGATGATTTATAGAAGATGAACTGGAGAAATCCAGTTCTTTTTTATATTAAATATAGTTGATTTCTTTGGTATAATTAATATATTATTAAGTGAAATGAGGAATGTATATGAATAATCAAGGAGGAACAAATACTAAAGCAACTATTTCTATGGTTCTTGGAATTGTATCATTACTATTTGATATTACCTTTATTGTAGGAATTATTGCAATAGTTCTTGGATTTATAGCTAAAGATGAAATAAAATATTCTGGTGAAGAAGGTAATGGTTTTGCAACTGCTGGAATTGTTACTGGAATAGTAGGAATAGTAGGACATATATTCTTTTGGTTGGTCATGCTTGTTTTTGGAATTTCTTTCTTCTCTATATTTAATTTTATTTTTTAAAGTCGGTATTTATTACCGATTTTTTTAATGCAAATTTTACATAGTTATAATATAGATTTAAAGAAATTTAGAGATAATATAGTAAAGAAAAGGGAGGCTATTTAACAAGGAAAGGAGTATATTATGAAAGCTTTTAAATTAACTTTAATAATTATGGTTCCCTTTGTTATATTATTAATAATTTTAAAATTATTAAATATTAATTAAATCTATAGAAAGGAAATATATGATAGAAAATTTAAATAAAATTAAAAAACAATTAGAAGTGGATTTAATATGTCATTCTCTAAATGGTAGGATTAAATATGAGTTTTCTCGTGATTTAGAGAATGACAATTTAATCAGGGTTACAGTTTATGCCGATAATGAAAAAATCACTGAGGAATTTATATCCAAAGAACTGAATTTACAGGAATTTATTAAAAAATATTCTAGAAAAAATACTAATTATAAAATTAATTCCTCTAGTTCTTTAGAAAAAATATTATTATTATTAAATAATAATCTGGAAAAAAACAGTATTAAAAAAATTAAAAATTCAATAGAAAAAGAACCTGAGTGGATACAATATTTATATAAGTTAAGGGTAGAAGCTGAAGGTTTTACAATTTAAGATTTTAGCAGCCTAGTGATTACACTAGCTTTTTTTTATTTGTAGCAATATGTTTGTTATTACTAACTAGGGGTATAAAACATATGTGAATAAGTTAACTATAATAACTATATTTTAAAACAAAAATCAAATGAAGTAGTCCATGATGTAAATACTAAAAGGTTTGCTAAATTTTCTAAAGAAAAATAATTTAATAAATGTTAAAAATAATAAGAGAGGTAGAAGATGTTTAATATAAATAAAGATGAAAAAGTAAAAATACTATTAGTTGTTGGCAGTAGTAGGAAGGGTTCCTACAACCAACTAATAGCTGATTATTTAAAAGATAGATACGGTGATACTATAGATTTTAAACAAGCTGATTTAAAATCATTACCTGTTTACTCTGAAGATATTGAAAAAGAGGACTTTCCTTCTGTAACTAAGTTAAGAGAAGATGTTAATTGGGCTGACGGTGTTTTATTGTTAACTCCTGAGCATAATTTTACAATGTCTGTTTTAATGAAAAACTTTATAGACTGGTGCTCTAGGGTAGAACATGTTCTTGAGGGAAAACCAACAATGGTAACTGGTGCAACTTTAGGGCATTTAGGAACGGTAATGGCTCAAAGTCATTTAAGACAAGCCTTGCTTTCTCCTGGTGTTAAGGCAATAGCTGTACCAAATACAGAAGTATATATTAATGCAATTCAAGACAGGATTAAGGATGGAAAATTATTAGATGATAAGGTCGAATCCTTAAATACTGCATTTATAAATTTTATTGACTATATTAAACCTGACAATGGTTATTGTTTTAGTTGTAATTAAAAGGAGGTTTTATGAATATTTTACTTGTAGTTGGTAGTACAAGAAAAGGCTCCTACAATCAAATGATTGCTAATTATATTATGGAAAAGTATAAGGGCGACTATACCTTTAGACAGGCCGATATTGCTACAATACCAATGTTTTCTGAAGATATAGAAAAAGAGGACTGGCCTATTGTTGACAAGGCTAGGGAGGATGTTGAATGGGCTGATGGAATAATAATAGTTACACCAGAAAATAACTACTCTGTTCCTTCAGTTTTAAAGAATTACCTTGACTGGTGTTCCAGAAAGAAAAGGGTATTTATTAATAAACCTGTTATGATAACAGGAGGTTCTATGGGCCATTGGGGAACTATTAGAGCCCAAGGTCATCTAAGACAAATATTAAGGTCCAATGGACATAAGGCAGTTGTAGTACCGGGAGTAGAGGTTTATTTTCCAAAAGTACAAGATAGTGTAGAAAATAATATGTTAATGGAAGATAAGGCAGGTTCTTTAAATAAAAACTTTGCTATTTTTATAGATTATATAAATAAAATGAATTTATAAGTATTTTTAAGCGCTTTGTTAGTACAAAGTGCTTTTCTTTTAAAAAGTAATTTTTTATTATAAAATATTCCTAATAAAATAAAAGAAGGTGTTCCAATGAATTATATAATTGATAGAGTAAAATTAGAAGATGCTAAGGATTTAATTGAATACTTAAAAATAATTACAGAAGAAAGTAACAACCTAACTATAACTTCTAAGCAAGTAAGGGACTTAAGTGTAAAAGATGAAGAGTTAATAATTGACTCCTATAACCATAGTCCTACAAGTATAATGTTAGTAGCAAAATTAAATAACGAAATAATTGGAATGGGAAATTTAAAGGGCAATAACCTTGATTCTCCTATGGGTCATAGGGTTTCCTTAGGAGTTTCTGTAAGAAGGGATTATTGGAACAAGGGTATTGGTAGGGAAATAATTGATGCTCTTCTTTCCTATGCTGTAAATAACGAATATATTGAAATAGTAGAACTTGAAGTAAAGTCGGATAATTACGCAGCTATTAGCCTCTACGAAAGATTTGGATTTGAAGAAATAGGATTTTTTGAAAACTATTTTAAATATGAAGATGGCTATGGAGATGCTATTTTAATGGCCTTACAATTTTAGAGGGGAATATGGAAATACTATTTACTAAACCTAGTCCTAGGGCATATAATAATTTAAGAAAAAGTTCCGGAATCGGTGGAGAAAAAAACCTTGAACCTACAGAAATAGCCTTGGAAAATTCTCTCTTTATTGTATCTATCTACGATAATAATAAACTAATAGGCTTTGGACGAATTGTTGGCGATGGTGGAATAACCTATGTTGTTTCCGATATTATGGTAGACAAATCCCATCAAGGAAAAGGCCTTGGGAAACTAATAATGACGAAAATTAATAGGTATTTTGAGGAAAATTGTAATGAGGAATGTTATATTTCCTTAATTGCAAATAAACCTGCTGACAAACTCTATTCTAAATTCAAATTCAATTATTTAAAGGACTTTGAAGTAGGAATGAAGAGGAAAAAATAATTACTCTAAAATTGAAAATGTACAAAAATTTAAAGATTCTTCCTATATAAAACTACACCTAAAATTAATTTTAGGTGTAGTTCTTTCTTTATTTCTTCAATTGTCTTATTTCTCCAAACAATTCCTTGTTTTCTTTTATTTGTTCTGTATTTCCAATTGTTGCCATATAATTTTTTTCCATTGCATAATCAATATCTTTTGCAAATTCTTTTAATTCGTCTAAATTAGTATTAAGGGCTTCTTCTAGATTCTTTCTTAAATCATCGGAGGTTTGTCCTGAAATATACATGGTTAAAGCTACCTTACCCTTTGTAGGATTTGTTGCTGGAGGGTCAAATTTAGTTACTGAACCAATAATAAATTGTGTTAATTCAGTGTTGTCTAATTCTAAATTCCTTAAAAATTCTCCTGTTTTATTATACACATCAATTGTATTTTTTATATTAGGATCTCTGTAGGAATAGAAGAATATATTCCCCGAGTTGTTAACTCCCATTCCAGTTCCATAAGCTCCGCCTTGTGCCCTAATATTATTATATAGGTAGGAACTTGAAAGAATATTAGATAAAACTACATGACTACCCTTGTATTCATAACCTATTTCTTTTAAATTATATGATTTAATTACATAGTTAACATTTGAGGAGGTCATTATTCCTTCATTTTTCTTTTCTAAGTTAAATACTAAATCATGTTTTTCCAATTCTTCTTTAGATAATTTAGAAATTAAATTTTCACTTAAGTGTATTACCTTGTCCTTTTCTTCCTCATCTGTAGTAATATTAAAAATCATATTATTACTGTTAAATACTTTTCCACTAATGGATTTTAATTCTTCCTGTAAGGAGTCGAATTTTTCTTCTAAGTTTTTCTCCAAGTCAACAATAAAGTCATAGTAAGTTATTCCATTAAGGTTTTCATTGTATTTTCCCTGTTGTGAATAGTAACTATTAGTTAGGTTAATACCGTATTGGTGACCATTTTCTACTATGTCGGATTCAAACTTCAATTTAATTATTTGTAATATTTCTTTAATTCTCTTTATATTATCGAATTTAGAATTAAAGATAATCTCCTCAATTAAATTAAACATCTTTTCCGTTTTATCAACAGTAGCCTTACTTGAAACCATTAATTTTTTAAAGTATCCACCTTCTTTTCTAAAATTATAGATTGTAGAAGCTGTAACATTAATTCCACCGGTATCTAGGAAAATTCTAGTATCTAAATCAGTATAAGGATAGTTTTTCGTATCAACCATAGTTAATAAATCACATAATAAGGCTAGATACTTTATTTCTTCTTCCTTTATAAATTCTAAATCGAAAACCAAATCTATATAGTTGATTTTTCCTGTAAATAATGGATGATATAAAATAGTGTAGTTGTCCTTCTTTTCTTCAATTGAAGGTATTTCTAATACATTTGAATCTATATCCGATAATTTTAAGGAAGGAATTGTATCTTTTTCCTCTTGTGTGTCTTCTCTATTTTGAAACTCTCCAAGAGCCTTGTTTTCTTCAATTAAATTATTTAATTCCTCTTCTGATAGACTTTCCTTGTATTCCTTTAATTTTTTTGCAACTTCCACATCTTTTTTAGCATTTAATCCAGGACTTGCTTCTAGTGAAATAATTACTTTATTGTTGTTATTTAAAATATTTGTTTCAACAAATTTTTCATAATAATCGGTTTTAATATTTTCCCTTAATTCTTTTAATACATCTTCATACTTAAATTGAATTGTAGGATCTTCGTCATAAAGCCAAGTATCTAAGGAAGAAATGAAATATATTATTCCCTTAGTTGGAAAATTACCATTTTCTCTTAAATTATATTCCATTCTATTTAAGGCAGCTTCTAATTGCTCCTTATCGATTCCCTTGTCGATTATTTTCTTTAATTCTTCTTCTATCATCTTTGTAAAATCTTCTACTTTTTCCTTAGAAGTATTAATTGCTGTAATACCAAGTCCAAGTTCTAAGCCATCAGTAGAAGGATCATCTATATCTTCACCAATTCCCTCTTTTAATAAGGCCAATTTAAGTGGAGAGCCGTCATTGGAAAATAAAACTGAACGTAGTATTTCATTTGTATAGGCTTCTAAAATATTGGATTTTTTACCACTTCTTACACCATAAATTAAAATGTCCTTATTTTTTGGATCTTCGTCTGATGCTATAGAATACTCAACTTCAATTTTTCTTGGTTTTTCAAATTCCTTCTGTATTTTAATAGAGGAATCCAATTCTATTTTATTGAAATTACTTAAATATTCATCATTAATAAATTTCAACTGTTCTTCTAAGTCCATTTTTCCATATAAGAATATATAGGAATTTACAGGATGGTAGTATTTATTATAAAAATCTATAAATTCTTCATAGCTTAATTCAGGAATATTGTAAGGATTACCACCAGATTCGTTTCCATATATAGAATCTGGGAAAAGTCCCTTGGCAAATTCATAGTACATTATTGCATCTGGTGAAGAATAGGCACCTTTCATTTCGTTATAAACTACACCTTTATAATTAATATCTTCTTCTTTACTGTTTATTTCATAGTGCCAGCCTTCTTGTAAAAATATTTCTTTTTTAGTTTTCACCCTAGGGAAGAAAACAGCATCTAAATAAACATCCATTAAATTATGGAAATCTTTATTATTTCTACTTGCTACAGGATAAATAGTTTTGTCAGAAAATGTCATTGCATTTAAAAAAGTCTGTAAGGAACTTTTTAATAAATCCATAAAAGGTTCTCTTGTTTTAAATTTTCTTGAGCCATTTAAAACAGAATGTTCTAAAATATGAGCTACTCCTGTAGAATTATCTGGTGGTGTTCTAAAACCTATACCAAAAACCTTGTTATTGTCATCATTTTCCATTGCCATTAATCGGGCACCAGATTGTTCATGTTCAAATATCTTAATATTGGAATCTACATCTTTAATATATTCTTCTTCAATTAATTTAAAACCATGTATCATATTATTCTCCTTAATATTTAATATTTTTTATACTTTTAATTTTTTTGCTGTATTTAAATCTTTCTATTTTGCAACTATTGTAGTCCTTAAGTATCTCATAAATACTAGCAGAAACAACTACTATTTCACCACTATCAAACTTTACAATATAATTAGCTGAAAATCTTGAATTGGTTTTAATACTTTTGTATTTTCCTTCTATAACTGTAGTATTTCCCTTTAATATATCTAAAATCAATATACTAAAATAAAGAAGGCATATTAAATTCAATAAGATTAATAAGGTGAGAAAAAGCATATTAATACTATTACCCATACTATATATTAAATAAATAGTAAGGGAAAAAATAAAAATAAATATTAATCCTACTACTAGGGAGTAAAATACTATTTTTTCATAGCCTATATTAATATCTTTGATAGATTTACCCCTATTAATACTTATATTGTTTTCATTAATATATTTATGTAAATACTTTAAGGCCTCTTCGTCAGAAAGATTTAAATTATCTCTAATATAATTTCTTGCAAACTTAAATTCTCCGTTATCTATAAAAGCATTAAGAATTTTTAAATTTAAATTTTCTCTTTTCATAATTACCCCTTAACACCATCAAAGTATATTATATCATTTTAAGTTTTGAAATAAATAAATTATTATTTAACAATTTAATAAAGTTTTTATAAATTATAGACTAAAGAATTATTTACTTTATAGCTTTTGAAAAAATAATCTAGCAGATATTAAATTTAAATTTAAAACTGCAATAAAGTAAATAATTGTCTTTATTACAGTTTTGTTATTTTTTATAAAATATTAACACTTTACTATAAAAATCCTATAAAAGCCTATTTTCCTTTTATTTATTTTAATTCTATGGTATACTATCAACTTGTAAAAGATTTGGGGGAATTTATGAACAAAAAAATTACGGCGTTATTATTAGCATCAGCTATTTTCTTTACGCCTGTTGTTTCTAGTGCAGAAAATAGTGAAGAAAACTTTGCTAATAATGCAAAAAACATTGAACAAAATATTGAAAAATCAGAATATACAGCTGAACAATTTATAAATATACTTGGAAAAGAAGCTCGTAGAATAGGTCAAGAAAATAATATTTACGCTTCTGTTATGATTGCTCAGGCTTGTTTAGAATCTGGTTTTGGTAAAAGTGGACTATCTCAAAATCCAAATAATAATCTATTTGGCATAAAAGGAGAATATAATGGAAATTCTTCAGATTTCCAAACATGGGAAGACTATGGTGGAAGAGTAGATATTGTAGATAGTTTTAGAATTTATCCTTCTTTTAAAGAATCAATGGAGGATTATGCAGATTTATTACTTAAAGGCTCTGATTTTGATGAAAATTATTATTCAGGTGCTTGGAAATCAAATGCTAGTACTTACCAAGAAGCAACAGCTGCTTTAACTGGAAGGTATGCAACAGATAGCCAATATGCCAATAAGCTTAATAAGTTAATTGAAGATTATAATTTAGCTTCCTTCGATTATCCAGTTAGCTATACTGTTAAAGAAAAAAATAAGGAAAATTTACTTACAATCAGCGAAAAAACAGGTATTTCCTTAGAGGAATTAAAAGAATTTAATCCAGAAATCAAAGATGAGAATAAGTTCTTAAGAAAAGACAAAACAATTATTTTAAGAAGTGAATACTATAAAGAAAATTTCAAATCACCTGTATCAACTGAATTTAAAGTATTAAATGACTTTAATACAAGTATTACAGAAAATAAATTTAAAGGGTTAGATCTTGAAGTTCCTTATAACACCTATGTGTACTCTATAAATAGAGGAGAGGTTGTTAAGGTTTCAGAAGATAATAGTAATGGAAAATATATAGTTATCCAACATGAAAATGGACTATTATCCCATTATTCAAATTTAGATAATGTATATATTAATGTAGGAGATAAAGTAACAGATACAGATATTATTGGAAATATAAAGGGGGATAAGGAGTCTAATAAGGCTATATTATCTTTTTCAATAGCAGCTTCCATAGGCTCAAACTTTGTAAATCCTAAATTATTCCTAGATATTTAAACCATTGTTGAAAAAATCAACAATGGTTTTTTTCTATGATATAATATAAAAAATTGAAAGGAATATTATGAGACTATTTATTGCAATTAATTTTAATAAGGAAACTAAAGAAAGAATTCTTAAGGTCCAAAAAAATTTAGTAGAATTATATTCTAAAGGTTCTCCTACGAAAATAGAAAATATCCATTTAACCTTGATTTTTTTAGGAGAAGTTGAAGAAAAAAGACTTCCAACTATAAAAAATATAATGGATAGTCTTAAGTTTAATAACTTAAACCTAGTATTTGATAAAATAGGGAAATTCAAACGTAGAAATGGTGATATTTACTGGCTTGGTTTAGAAGAAAACAAGGAGCTTTTAAGTTTACAAAATAGTTTATACGAAAAATTATTAAGGGAAAGTTTTAAACTGGAATCCAAACCCTTTTCTCCCCATATTACTTTAGCAAGAAAAGTAGTTCTCCCTTCTAAGGTAAAACCAATCTTAAATTCAAAATTTTCTACAAATATAAATTATATTAGTTTAATGGAGTCAAAAATAATTAATCGTAAAGTAAGCTACAAGGAAATATATAGAAAAAATAATTAAAGGTGGATTATGAAAATAAATATACCAGGCTATAAAAATTTAAATATAGATAAAATAATATTTGACTATAATGGCACTTTAGCTGTTAATGGAAAAATCGATAGCTCTACAAAAAATAAATTAATAGAGCTTTCAAAGAATTATGAAATTTATATACTAACTTCCGATACTTATGGAACAGTGGAAAAAATTTGTGAAAACCTACCGGTAAAAATTCATACCTTTAAAGGAGACAAGGCATCTGCTTCTAAAAAGGATATAGTATTAAAATTAAATCCTAATTCTTGTGCCTGTATTGGAAATGGCAGAAATGACATGGAAATGCTAGAAGTTGCAGCTCTTTCCATTGGAATAATCGGTAAAGAAGGGGCCTATGGGAAAATAGTAAATATTTCAGATATTTGTGTAACATCAATACTTGATGCTATGGACTTATTTATATACACAGACAGGTTAATTGCCGATTTAAGAGGGTGAAACCACTTACAAAATGTAAGTGGCTTGCTTTTCTAAATAATTTTCCTACTAAATTAAATAAATAATTTTTTTATCGACTCGATTCCTTCCATTATTTCATTCCTTGAAAAATTCTTTTTTACTAATTCTTCATCTGACATTTCATTAAGATTATAATAAAATAATAATGTAACAAGTAAAATTTCTGACTGGTTTTCTTTTTCTATATTTTCAATAAGAGAAAATATCATATCTTCTGCCTTATGTATTTGACCAATTTCTACTAATTTAAATATTTTTTTATAATATTCACTATAAGAAATTTGTGATTCTATATTTTTTACAGATTCAGATGTAAGTTTCTTCCCTGTAAACAGAACTGCTAGTGTATTTATAACTGAATTTATCTGTCTTAATAGCCAATCTTCCTGATAATACATTTTAGACCCCTTCTTTTAATTATCCTCTATAATAATTATCTCTATTCTTTATTACTTACCATTTTGAATTGTTTATACCCAATAAAATTGTGGATTCTTACTATTATTTATTCTCCAGTACTTCCTTTATTGTTCTATCTTTTAGAAAAGGAAAGTCTAAAAACTGCAAAAAAGCACTTAATTATTTAAGTGCTTTCTTTATAAGGGTTTAGATTTTGGTTTTCCACCAGCTCTAGGATATTTTTTATTTGTATTTTTTATCTTCTTAATTACTATTAATGTTCTTTCAGAGTCCTCGTAGTCTAAATTATAATCAATAATTTTTTCCAACTTTCCACCAAGGGTTTCTATAGCATTTTTTGCTTCTTCATATTCTTCATGACCTGATGGCCCCTTCATAGATATAAAATATCCACCGACTTTTACAAAAGGTAGGGCATATTCTACTAGGGTATTAAGCCTGGAAACAGCTCTTGAAATAGCATAGTCATATTTTTCCCTATATTTTCCATTTCTTCCCATTTCTTCTGCTCTACCATGAATTGCTTCTATTTTTTGAAGCTCTAATTCTCCTATAACCCTATCTAAAAATTTAATTCTCTTATTTAAGGAATCCATTAAAACAATATTAAGGTCCTTACGGATAAATTTAATTGGTAGGCCCGGTAGTCCTGCTCCAGTTCCTATATCTATTAAGGAAGAATTTTCTTTTATATCAATATACTTTAAAGGAAGAATAGAATCTAAAAAATGTTTGTAATTAACTTCTCTTTCCTCTGTTATAGAGGTTAGGTTTAAAACCTTGTTAGTTTCAACTAGTAACTCTCTATATTTTTCGAAATTATCCAATTGTTTTTCTTCTAGGTTAAATTCATTTTTTACTAATAATTCTTCTAATTTACTCATTGTTCTTCCTTTTTCTTGTTTCTAAATATATTAATATAACATTTATATCTGCCGGACTAACACCACTAATTCTACTGGCTTGACCTAATGAATCTGGCTTAATTTGATTTAGTTTTTGTATAGCCTCGTTAGAAAGTCCCTTAACTTGTGAATAATCTTCTATAAAGTCTATTTTCTTTCTTTCTAATTTTTTAAACTGTTCTATTTGATGTTTTTGTTTAGCAATATAGCCCTCATATTTAATATGGGTTTCTACTTGCATTCTAACTTCCCTTAAAAGTTCTGGTCTGTTTTCATCAAAAACAATTAGGGCTTCATAGGTTAATTCCGGTCTTTTTATTAAATCATAAAGTGTATGGGAGGACTTCATTGGTCCGGAACCAAGTTCTACTAATTTTTTATTATTTTCTTCTGTAGGATTTACCTGTATTTTCTTTAACCTATCTAACTCCCCATAGATACTTTCTTTTTTCCTTCTTGTTTTTTCCATTCTTTCTTCTGTTACAAGACCTATTTCATAGCCTTTTTCAGTAAGTCTTAAATCGGCATTGTCCTGTCTTAAGGTAAGTCTGTATTCAGCACGGGAGGTCATCATCCTATAAGGCTCATTAGTTCCTTTGGTTACTAAATCATCAATTAAAACACCAATGTAGGCATCGGACCTATCTAGTATAAAAGGCTCTCTTCCCTTTATTTTCATTGTAGCATTAATTCCCGCTACTAAACCTTGGCCAGCCGCTTCTTCATAACCGGAGGAACCATTTATTTGACCGGCAAAATAAAGCCCATTTATTTCATTATGCTCCAAGGTTCTTTTTAATATTGTCGGATCTATACAATCATATTCTATTCCATAGGCTGAACGCATAAACTTAACATTTTCAAAACCTATTATAGTCTTATACATTTGCTTTTGTATTTCTTCAGGTAGGGTGGAACTTACTCCTTGAATATACATTTCCTTAGTATTTATTCCCTCTGGCTCTACAAATACCTGATGCTCATCTCTTTCATTAAATCTTACAACCTTATCTTCTATAGATGGGCAATATCTTGGTCCTACCCCTTTAACAATTCCAGCATACATTGGACTTCTTTCTAAATTAGCCTCTATTATCTTCTTAGTTTCTAAAGTCGTATAGGTTAAATAACAAAGCTCTTGTTTAATATCAAATTTTTTACCAAAGTTCATAAATGAGAAAGGTACTATTTCATCATCACCTTTTTGTTCTTCCATTACGGTATAGTCTAAACTATCCCTATGAACTCTTGCTGGCGTACCTGTTTTAAATCTTCTTAATTCTATTCCTAAATCCTCTAAGGATTGGGATAGATGGGTTGCCGCCTTTAAACCATGGGGACCGGACTCGTATTGTAATTCTCCCATAAGAATTAGTCCCTTTAAATAGGTTCCCGTTGCTACAATAACTGCCTTAGTCTCATAAATAGCACCGGACATAGTCTCTATACTTGTAACCTGCTTGTTTTCTACATTTATTTTTGTAACTTCAGCTTCAACTAAATCTAAATTCTCTTGATTTTCAATAACCTTTTTCATTTCCATATGGTACTTAGGCTTGTCTGCCTGTACCCTTAAAGAATGAACTGCCGGACCTTTTGATGTATTTAACATTCTAGACTGAATAAAGGATTTGTCTATAATTAAGGCCATTTCACCACCTAGAGCATCAACTTCCCTTACTAAGTGACCTTTTCCTGTTCCCCCTATATTAGGGTTACATGGCAAGTCTGCAATAGAGTCTAGGCTCATAGTTAATATTACGGTTTTTAATCCCATTCTACTTGTTGCTAAAGCTGCTTCACAACCTGCATGTCCGGCACCTATGACAACTACATCAACAGCTTCTTCCTTATATTTAATAACTTCCATATTTCTCCTTATTTTCCAATACAAAAATCTTTAAATATTTTATCAAGTACATCATCCTCTATAGTTTCTCCTGTTATTTCTCCTAATATTTCCCAAGAATCCCTTAAGTCCACTTCTACACAGTCAATAGGAACATCTAATTTCATATCATTTAAAGATGATTCCAAATGATTAATTGCCCTTCCTAAAATATCTTGGTGTCTAATATTAGTTACTAGAGTTTCATTACTTGATATTATTTCTCCTTGTAAAAACATTTTTGAAATTGTTTCTTCTAATTTGTCTATACCCTTGTTATTTTTAATGGAAATTCTAATAACAGGTATATTTTCATCTATATTTAAACTGTCAATATCCAGTTTACTTTCTAAATCATCTTTATTTAAAAGGACTATTGCCTTTCTTCCCTTTAATAAATCCAGTACAATTTTATCCTCTTCATCTAATTTTTTAGATAAGTCGAAAATTGCAATAATTAAGTCTGCACTTTGTGCAAAGTCTAAAGATCTGTCTACTCCAATTTTTTCAACAATATCGTCTGTATCCCTAATTCCAGCAGTATCGCTTATTTTTAAAGCAACACCGTCTATGTCTATATACTCTTCAATAATATCCCTTGTAGTGCCGGGTATATCTGTTACAATTGCCTTGTTTACCTTGGCCAAATTATTTAAAAGAGAAGATTTTCCAACATTTGGTTTACCAATAATAGTTGTATTAATACCATCTCTTATGATTTTACCTCTATTAGAGGAATTATATAGTTTTTTAAGACCTTCTAATATTTCCTCCCCTTCCTTAATTATTACAGAATTGTCCAATTCCTCTTGACCGTCTTCTGTAAAATTAATGGAGTATTCAACATGGGCAAGTAAATTTAAAAGTCCATCCCTATATTTTTTAATATCCTTCTTTAAAGAACCTTCCAGTTGATTAATAGAAGCCTCATAAGCCTTGTCGGTTTTAGCTTTAATCATATCAATAACAGCTTCCGCCTGACTTAAATCCAGTCTTCCATTTAGAAAGGCACGTTTTGTAAATTCTCCCTTTTCAGCAATTTTCGCCCCATTTTTCAAGGTTAAATCCAAAACCTTTTTAACGGAAATAATACCACCATGGGTGTATATTTCTACAATATCCTCTCTAGTATAGGTGTTTGGTCCCTTCATAAAGGCAATTAACACTTCATCTATTAACTTATCGTCATCATAAATATGGCCGTATCTTAAAGTTCTATTTTCTAAATCTTTATCATCTATTTTTTTAATTGGTTTAAAAATTTTTTTACCTATTTCAAAACTCGTTAAACCACTCATTCTTACAATTCCTATTCCTGCTTCTCCAGTAGCAGTCGATATTGCAGCTATGGTATGTTCCATAATAACCCTCCTAATATTCTTTTTAATTATAACATACCTTAATGCTAATATATTTAAGCATTTATACTACATTCTAAAAGAAATAAAGCCTGCAAATGCAGACTTTATTTTTTCTTTCTCTTAATTTTTATTATTACTCTTCTATAAGGCTCATCACCTTCACTAACAGTATATACCCCAGAAACATTTTGTAAAGCAGAATGTATTATTCTTCTTTCATATGGATTCATTGGCTCCAATTTCATATTTCTATTGTACTTTTTAGCCTTATTAGCCATTTTTACTGCTAATGATTCTAAAGATTTAACTCTTTTTTCTCTGTAGTTATTAGAATCTACAGATATTCTCATATATTCTTTGGAATTTCTATTAGCTACTAGATTAACTAAATACTGAATAGCATCTAGCGTTTCTCCTCTTTTACCAATAACAATTCCAATATCTCCTTCATTTTCAGGAATAATATTAAATCTTGTAAAGTTTTCATCGTTAAATGTTTCAATATTGGCCTTAATACCCATTTTTGAAACTATATCCCTTAAAAATTCCTTAGTTTTAACCTTGATTTCCTCTTTAGTTAAACTATCTATTTCTATATCCTCTTGGATAGAATCCTCTACTTTAGTTTCTTTTTTTGAAGTTTTTTCTACGATAATTTCCTCTTCTACTATACTACTAGTTTCTTCTACTATAACTTCTTCTTTTTCTTCTTCCTTAGTAGAAAAATTATTGGAAACAACTTCATTAAGTAACTCTTCAATATTTTCTTCACAGGATACCTTTACTACGGCATCTTTAGAACCTATTAAACCAAAAAAACCGCTTTTTGGCTCCTCTAAAATTTCAACAATTGCTTCTTCCTTTGTACAGTTAAGTTCCTTTATAGCTAAATTAACTGCTTCTTCAACTGTCTTTGCAACTTTTACCGTTGATTTCATTTAGGCTCCCTTCTTTTTATTAGCTTTTTTCTTTGAAGCCTGTCCCTCTGAAATTTTTTCTTTACTTGAAGATTTTTTCTTCTTTGGAACCTCTTCAACAACTTCTTCCTCTTTATTTACTAGTTTAAGAACTAATCTAATGGCAATTTCAATAACATTACCTGCTGTCCAATATAGTGCCAAACCTGCTTGATAACTTCTTGCAAAGAAGAAAAACATTATTGGCATACCATACTTCATCATAAAGTTCATTGACTGCATTGGATCCTGTTGGCCATCTTCACTTTTCTTAGTACTTGGTGTAAGTAAAATACTGTAAAGCATTTGAGAACCGGCCATTAATAATGGTAAAATTATAGTTGGATCTGCAGCTGTTAAATCCGGAATCCAAAAAAAATTTGTTGCAATTGTTTCTGAAAGTCCTGTGTATTTCATTGGTTCTCTCATTACAGGGAACAAAGCCCAGATAATAATAAGCTGAACTATCATAGGTAAACATGAAGCAAAGGGACTAAAACCCATTTCCTTTTGTAGTTCCATTACCTTTTGTTGGTAAAGCTGTGGGTCATGTTTATATTTCTTTTCTAGCTTCTTCATTGCCGGCTGCAATTCAGCATTGATTTTGGTCATTTTAGCATTTGACAATGTTACCGGCAACATTGCCAATTTGTAAATAAGCGTCAATATTAATAAGGATATTGCAAAATAAGATATTGACTTTGGTTCTACTCCTATATTGGAAACTGTATGATATATAAATTCTAATATCTTTCCAATTATAGAGCTTAAAAATTTCGTCATCTTTACTCCTAAATTATTATTTTAATGGATCGTAGCCGCCTTTACTAAAGGGATTACATCTTAAAATTCTCCAAACTGCTAAGAATGTTCCCTTTATTATTCCATATTTCTCATAAGCCTGTAATGCATATTGGGAACAAGTAGGATAGTATTTACAACAACCTGAACCCCAATATGGTGAAATATTCTTTTGATAAAATCTAATTAATAAAATTGGTATTTTTTTCATTTCATCACCTTTTAAAAACAATTTTAAGTAAATGTTTTACAGACTTTTCTAATTCATCATAAGATAATTTTTTAGTGTTTTGTCTTGGAATTACTACTATATCGTAGCCATTCTCAATTAAATCAAAATTATGTCTAAATATTTCCTTTAGTCTTCTTTTTAATTTGTTTCTTTCTACGGCATTTCCATATTTTTTTGTAATAGAGAAACCAACACGAGATCCTTGTTTTTTATTTTTTTTTACAACGAAGGTAAAGTTCTTATTAAAATATCCTTTACCATGTCTGTATATAATTCTAAAATCCCTATTACTTCTTAATCTTTTATTTTTTTCCATAAATGTAAAATTTAAAAGGCCATTTTTAATGGCCTATGCTGAAATTACTTTTCTACCTCTTTTTCTTCTTCTCTTTAATACAGCTCTACCTGCTTTTGTTGACATTCTTTTTCTAAAACCGTGATCTTTACTTCTTCTTCTTCTATTTGGTTGATAAGTTCTTTTCATTTCTTAATAGCACCTCCTTGAGACATTATTTAAAATACAAAACACTAGTTTAAATTATATAAATGGAAGAGCTAACTGTCAAGAAATATTGTAATTTTAATATTATTTAAGAAAATTATAATAGATTTATCCTATATTTACTTTTTTTCATAATTCCATCGTATTTTTTATTAATTCAACTTGCTATAAAGCTTGAAAAATAAACATTTTTACCGGTTTTTAATTTGTATAAATCATCAATATTTGTTATAATATCTATATTAAGAATTTTCAAACACAAAATATAAACATATCGTTCCACATTTTGTGGATAAATTGTGGATAAGTATACTATTTAGAGAATAGTCATTATAAAAATGCTTCAATTCTCTATTTTTTTAAGCAAAAATCATAAACTTTACTTAAATTGTGGATAAGTGTAGTGTTTTGTGGATAATTTTATTTATTATGTAATTTACAGCTTGTAGAGAGTTAACAAATTGTGGATTACTTTGTTGATAACTTGGAGGTTATTTTTATGGACCTAAATTTAATTTGGACTGAATTTTTAGCAGGTCTAGAGGTAAATATGTCCGATGTTGCATTTAACACTTGGATAGAACCTTTAGAGCCTATAAAATTAATTTCTTCTGAACTAATTATTTCAGCGCCAAATGGCTTTACTAAAAAAATGATTGAATCTAAATACTTAGACGATATGATAGGTATTCTAAGTATTATATTAAAGAAGGATGCATCTATAAAAATTATATTGCCAACAGATAATACTTACAAACAGTATCAGGTAAAAACAAAACCTGGAGGGCAACAGTATTTTACCGATGTAAATGAAAATAATGGTAGCAAAAAACCTATTGATGTAGAAAAAATAAAAATGGAACAGATGTTAAATCCAAAATACACCTTTGACACATTTGTTAAGGGTAAGTCCAATGAATTTGCATTATCCGCTGCCTTAGCTGTAGCTAAAAATCCTGCCAGTGCCTATAATCCTCTTTTTATATATGGAGGACCAGGACTAGGAAAAACCCATTTAATGCAGGCTTGTGCCCATGAAATTATAGACCATAATCCTGAAGCTAAGGTTGTATATATAAGTAGCGAAAAATTTGTTAATGAATTAATCTCATCTATAGGTGATAGAAGTAATAAGAAAAACTCAGCCTTTAGAAACAAATACCGAAATATTGATGTACTACTTATAGACGATATACAGTTTATTGCTGGAAAAGCCGGTACTCAAGAGGAATTTTTCCATACCTTTAACGATTTATATGCTCAAAATAAACAGATTATAATATCTTCCGATAAACCACCAAAGGAAATTAAGTATTTAGAAGAAAGACTTATTTCTAGATTTGAATGGGGCTTAATGGCAGATATTCAATTACCTGATTACGAAACTAGAGTAGCTATTTTACAAGCCAAGCTAAATATGGAAAATGCCAATATTTCAAGGGATATTCTAGAATACATAGCTATGAATGTAAAATCCAATATTAGGGAGCTGGAAGGTGCTTTAATGACTGTTATAGCTCATTCTAAGCTACTTAATGAACCTAATATAGATTTGGAAAGAGCAAAAATAGCTCTTAGAAAAGTAATTGCTGAAAATGAAAAAAGACCAATTACTCTCGATTTAATACAGGAAATTGTAGCAGATCAATACCATATAACGGTTTCTGATTTATCATCTAAAAACAGATCTAAACAAATTGCCTATCCTAGGCAAATTGCAATGTATTTATGTAGAAATCTTACGGATTCTTCTTTAATAGCTATTGCTAATTCCTTTAAACGTGATCATACAACTATTATGCACGGTGTTGAAAAAATTTCTAAGGATATTTCCAAAGATGAAAAGTTTAAAGAGGAAATTAATGATCTTATAGATTTAATTAAAAATGAATAATCCACATTTTATTGTTAACAACCTTGTGGATAAGTTGTGGATAAGTAAAATTTATTAAAAAATTTATTTTTTTTGTTGATAGTGTTGATAACTCAATATTTTCTGTCCTATTATCCACAGATTTATCGGACTGAATTTTATCGTATTCTAGCTGTTTATTAGACTTATCCACATTATGAACATATACTACTAATACTACTACTATATTTTATTATAGTTTTTAATACACGGAGGAGACTATGAAATTTGAAATAAATCAAAAAGATTTATTAAAACATATTAATATTGCTCAAAAAGCTATTTCTTCTAGAACTACTATTCAAATACTTGAAGGAATATTATTTGAAGCAAAAGATAATTATTTAATATTAACATCAACAGATTTAGAATTAAGTATAGAAACTAAAATTGAATGTTTAGTGGAAAAAGAAGGAAAAATAGTTATAAATTCTTCTATGATAGGTAATATAGTTAGAAAATTACCAGATGCACCAATTAAATTTAATGTTGTTGGAGATAATATACAAATAGTATGTATGAATTCAGAATTTAATTTAATAGGTCAAGATTATTCTGATTATCCTCCTTTACCACAAAAGAACAATGATATTTCCATTAATATGGATACTAGTATTGTAAAAAATGCTATAAAAGAAACTGTTTTTGCTGCTTCTTTAGATGAAACTAGACCTGCTTTAACAGGTGTACTAGTAGAACTTTCTAAAGATGAAGTTAATTTTGTAGCCTTAGATGGTTTTAGAATAGCCTTAAGTAGATTTAAAATGAAAAACGATGAAGATGTTAAGGAAATAATTCCTTCAAGGGCTTTAGTTGAATTGCAAAAAATACTTGAAGAGGATGAAGTAATAAATATTAACTTTATTCAAAATAATGTAATATTCGATTTAGGCAATACTTTAGTATACTCAAGACTATTAGATGGAAAATTTATAAATTATAAGGATATTATTTCAGATGATTATAATTGTAGAGTAGAAATAAATAAAAGAGATTTTCAGGATTCATTAGAAAGAGCCTCTCTACTAGCTAGGGAAGAAAAGGCTAATTTAGTAAAAATTAGTATAAATGACAGTAATCTTAACATTAGTTCCAATTCAGAATATGGAAATGTCAATGAAAATATAGTATGCCTAAAAGAAGGCGAAGATATAGACATAGCCTTTAATGCAAAATATTTACTAGATGGTCTTAAGGTTATAGAAAGTGAAAATTGTGAATTATTATTAACAGGTTCTTTAAATCCATGTATAATACATCCTATTGATGAAGAAAAAGATTATACTTATTTAGTTTTACCTGTAAGATTAGGAAGAGATTAATGAAAAAAATAGAAATAACTACTGAATTTATAAAATTAGAACAATTATTGAAATTAGCAAATCTTGTTTCTTCAGGTGGATTAGCAAAGGAGTTAATTCAAAATGAAGAGGTTAAAGTAAATGGAGAAATAGAAACAAGAAGGGGAAAAAAACTTAGAAAAGGAGACATTGTAGAGTACAATGGTGAACAATTCCTTATTGATTAGGAGATTAAATTGATAATTAGAAATTGTTATCTTTTAAACTTTAGAAATTTTAATAACTTAAATATACAGTTTTCAGACAAAACAAATATAATAATTGGAAACAATGCTGAAGGGAAAACTAATATTTTAGAAGCTATTTATTTTAGTGCAAAAGGTAAAAGTTTCAGATCTTCAAAGGAATCCGATTTAATAAAATTTAATAAAGAACATGCCTATATTAGAACAGATATAGAGTCTAATGGTGTTGAGGAAAAAATAGAAGTAAAACTTTCAAGGGAAAAAAAGAAGCAAATTAGAATAAATGAAAATTTAATTGATACTATGAAAGAACTTCGAACTTTTTTTGACATAGTTACCTTTACACCGGAAGATTTAAAAATTATTAAAGATAGTAAAGCATATAGAAGAAATTTTATTGATGAGATAATTACAGATTTAATCCCTTCCTATAATAATTTAATTATTAAATATAATAATATTTTAAATCAAAGAAATTATCTATTAAAATATGGAAAAAATAAAAGATATTTTATGGAGCAAATTAAAGCTGTTACAAAACAATTAGTGGCAGAAGGCTCTATAATTATAAAAATGAGAAATAAATATATTTTATATCTTAATAAAATAAGTAATAGAATTCATAATGATATTACAAATAATAAAGAGTGTTTAAATATTAAATACGATGAGATATACTTAAAGGATGGTCTTAAAAATTTAGAAGAAACTCTTTATATTGAAACTATGGAAAAAATCGATAAGGATATGGAAATAGGATTTACTACAGTAGGCTGTCATAGAGATGATATTTTAATAGAAATAGATAGTAAAAATAGTAAAACCTATGCTTCTCAGGGCCAACAAAGAACAATTATACTAAGTCTAAAAATAGCTCAAATAGAACTATATAAAAAACTAAAAAATATTAAGCCAGTTATTTTATTAGACGACGTATTTTCAGAGTTAGATTATTCAAGAATAAAATATTTACTCAAGGTTGTTGAAGACTACCAATCGATTATTACTTCAACTAATTTTGATTTTAAAAATATAATGGAAAATAAAAGTTACAGATCCTTTATTTTAGAAGATGAAAAAATAAGAATAAAGGATAATTACTAAGAAAGGGAATGAATAGATGAGTCAAAAAAGACATTATTCTGCCAGTGATATAAAGGTACTTGAAGGCTTAGAACCAGTAAGGTTAAGGCCAGGTATGTATATTGGATCTACAAGTAGTAAAGGACTACACCATTTAGTGTATGAAGTTGTAGATAACAGTATAGATGAGGCATTGGCAGGAGTAGCAGATACAATAGAAGTAATAATTTATGAAGACGGCTCAATTTCTGTTAGAGATAATGGTTCGGGAATACCAGTAGAAAAACATCCACAAACTGGAAAATCTACCTTGGAGACAGTTTTAACAATTCTTCATGCCGGTGGTAAATTTAACAATGACGCCTATAAGGTGTCAGGAGGTTTACACGGTGTAGGGGTTTCAGTTGTAAATGCTCTTTCAGAATGGTTAATAGCAACGGTTCATAGAGATGGTTATGAATTTACTCAAGAATTTTCTAGAGGAAATGTAGTAACTGAATTACAAAAGGGAAAAAAAGTTTCAGATACTGGTACAGAAATAAAATTTAAACCGGATTTTGAAATATTTGAAACCTTAGATTTTGAAAAAGATATTTTACTTACAAGATTTAGAGAGATGGCCTTTTTAAATAAGGGTATAAAACTTACTTTAGAAGATAAAAGAGATGGTACAAAGGTGGAATTCCACTATGAAGGTGGTATTAAATCCTTTGTAGAGTATTTAAATAGAAATAAAAATCCATTACATTCCGATGTAATTTATATAGATGGGGAAAGAGAAGGAAGTTACGTAGAAATTGCCTTACAATATACCGATAGTTATTCAGAAAATGTACTTTCCTTTGCTAATAATATTCACACTTCAGAAGGTGGTACACATTTAGTTGGTTTTAGAACTGCTTTAACGAGAACTATTAATGATTATGGTAGAAAATATAATTTAATTAAAGAAAAAGACGATAATTTACAAGGTGAAGATGCTAGAGAAGGACTAACGGCAATTATATCTATAAAATTATCAGAACCTCAATTTGAGGGACAAACAAAGGCTAAATTAGGTAATAGTGAAAGTAGAGGAGTTGTTGAATCTGCTTTAGGTGAAGGATTTTCTACATTCCTAGAAGAAAATCCAAAAGTAGCTAAAATAATTATTGAAAAGGCTCAAAGTTCAGCAAGGGCTAGAGAGGCTGCAAGAAAAGCAAGGGATTTAACAAGAAAAAGATCTATTTTAGATAATACTCCCTTACCTGGTAAATTAGCTGATTGTATAGAAACAGATATAGGAATTAACGAAATATTCATAGTCGAAGGGGATTCAGCCGGCGGTTCTGCTAAAGGTGGTAGAGATAGTAATTTCCAAGCTATACTTCCTCTTAGAGGTAAGATTCTAAATGTTGAAAAAGCAAGATTGGACAGGGCTTTAAGTTCTGATGAAATAAAAAATATGATAACGGCTTTTGGAACTGGAATTGGTTCTGAATTTAATATAGATAATTTAAGATATGGAAAAATTATAATAATGACCGATGCTGACGTTGACGGTGCCCATATTAGGACCTTATTATTAACATTTTTCTTTAGATATATGAGGGAATTAATTGAAAAGGGGCATATCTATATTGCTCAACCTCCATTATATGGAATATTAAAAGGAACTAAGGTAGTTAGGTATTGCTATGATGATATAGAACTTGAAAAATCCTTAGATGAATTAGGAAGAGGTAGCAATTTAAAAGTCCAACGATACAAGGGTCTTGGAGAGATGAATGCAGAACAATTATGGGCAACTACCATGGACCCAGATAATAGGGTTCTATTAAAAGTTACCTTAGATCAGGATGAAATGGTTGAAATAGATGAAACCTTTAATATTTTAATGGGTGATAAGGTAGAACCGAGACGTGAATTTATAGAAGAAAATGCAATTTATGCAAAGAATATTGATGCTTAGGAGGTTTGGATATGTCAGATGAAATTTTAGAACACAGTAATATACTTGATGCGGATATCAAGAAAGAAATGAAAGACTCATATCTAGATTATTCCATGAGCGTTATAGTATCTCGTGCCTTACCAGATGTAAGAGATGGTTTAAAACCTGTTCATAGAAGAATTATTTATGGTATGCAGGAACAAGGCTTATTCCCAGACAGAGGGTTTAGTAAGTCAGCAAGACTAGTAGGGGATGTAATGGGTAAATTCCACCCTCATGGTGATTCAGCTATTTATGATGCTGTTGTTAGACTTGCTCAAGACTTTAATATGAGATATCCACTGGTACAAGGACAAGGTAACTTCGGTTCAATAGATGGTGATGGTGCAGCTGCTCCTAGGTATACAGAACTTAGAATGGCTAAACTATGTTTGGAAATGTTAAGGGATATTAATAAAAATACTGTAGATTTTGAACCTAACTATGATGGTAGGGAAAAAGAACCTGTTGTACTTCCTTCAAGATTTCCAAATTTACTTGTAAATGGCTCATCAGGTATTGCTGTTGGTATGGCTACAAATATGGCACCACATAACCTAAATGAGGTTATAGATGGAATAAATGAATATATAGATAATAGGGATATAAGTATTGAAGAATTATCTCAAATTATAAAAGGACCGGACTTCCCAACAGGTGCCCATATAATGGGAAAAGAAGGTATAAAAAATGCCTATACTACCGGCAGGGGAAAAGTAATATTAAGAGCTGTTGCAGACATAGAAGAACATAAGAACAGAGAAAGAATAATAGTTACAGAAATTCCTTATCAAGTTAATAAGTCCAATTTAATAATAAAAATAGCGGAATTAGTTAAGGATAAAAGAATTGAAGGAATATCTGACTTAAGAGATGAGTCAGGTAGAAAAGGCCTTAGAATTGTTATAGAATTAAAAAGAGATGCAAATGCTCAAATAGTTTTAAATAATCTATATAAATATACGCAGATGCAGGTAACCTTTGGTATTATAAACCTAGCACTAGTTAAAGGTGTTCCAAAGGTATTAAACTTAAAGGAATTAATATCCTATTATGTTGAACATCAAGAAGAAGTTGTAACTAGAAGAACTCAATTTGATTTAGACAAGGCTGAAGCAAGGGCTCATATTGTTGAAGGTCTATTAAAAGCCATAGACAATATTGATGAAATAATTCATATAATAAGAACATCTTATTCAGACGCCTTAGAAAAACTTATGGATAGATTTGAGTTTTCTGAAATTCAAGCCCAAGCTATTTTAGATATGAGACTTAGAAGGTTACAAGGACTTGAAAGAGAAAAACTACAGGATGAATATAATGAATTAATTAAAGAAATAGCTAGATTAAAAGAGATTTTAGCAAATGAAGATCTTCTATTAAATATAATAAAAACAGAATTAAATGAAATTAAAGATAAATTTGGTGATAAAAGAAGAACTAAAATCAAACCTGCTTATAATGAAATTAATTTAGAAGAGTTAATAGAAGAAGAAGATGTATTAATTACCTTAACTAAACATGGTTATGTAAAAAGAATACCTGCAGACTCCTATAAGGTACAAAATAGAGGTGGAAAGGGTGTTATAGGTCTTAATTTAAAAGATGAGGACTTTGTTGATACACTATTTATAACTTCAACCCATAGTACTATTTTATTCTTTACCAACAAGGGTAGAGTTTACAGTCTAAGAGCCTATGAAATACCAGAGGGAAAAAGACAGGCAAGAGGTCAAGCAATAATTAATCTACTTCAAATTTCAAGAGATGAAAAAGTACAAGCAGCAATACCTTTTGAATCTTTTGATAGTAAATCATATTTATTTATGGCTACAAAATACGGTTTAGTTAAAAAAGTAAGATTGGATCTATTTAAAAACTTAAGAAAATCTGGCTTAATAGCCTTAACCTTAAAAGAGGACGATGAGCTAATAGCTGTAAGATCCGTATTAAAAGAAGCTCAAGCCATGATGGTTACAAAAAAAGGATTATCAATAAGATTTAAGGTAGATAATATTAGACCAATAGGAAGAACAGCCCAAGGAGTAATGGGAATTAGATTAAATGATGATGACTATGTAGTTGCCATGGATATTATTGATGACAATAGATATTTATTGGTAGTATCAGAAAATGGTTATGGTAAAAAGACCAATATAGACAAGTATAAGGTACAAAATAGAGGTGGAAAGGGAGTAAAAACCTATAAGATTTCTAAACGTACAGGAGACTTAATTTCTGCTAGATTAGTAAACCTAGAAGATGAAATTATATTAATGTCAGCAAAAGGTGATATAATTAGACTATCTGTAAGACAAGTTTCTACAAAAGGTAGGGATACAATGGGCGTAAAAATAAGAGACGTTCAAAGTGAAGATGATAAAATAGTAGCAGTAACAAAGTATATTGAAGATATTGAAGATTAATTAAACAGGAGGATAGTATGGGATTAAACTATAATATATCAAACAATGTAGACAAATTAGTAATAGATCTAAATGGTGATTTAGACGCATATGCTAGTGATGATTTTAAAAATGAAGTTATTAAAAGTTTAGACACTCCTAAAGATATAATTTTTGATGCTACTGGATTAGATTTTATAGACTCAACTGGTTTAGGTAGTTTAATAAGTATTTACAATAAAATAAAAGAAGAAGAGAAGAGTATAACTATAAAGAATATAAAATCAAATGTTAAAAAAATATTCGAAATAACAGAATTAGATAAAGTTTTTAACATAGTGGAGTAATAAATGGATAAAACTTATAAATTAATAATTGATAATATTTCTGAAAATATATCTTTAGTAAGATTAAATACCTCATTTATAGCAAGTAGAATAGATTTTAATATTGAGGAAATTGAAGATATTACAGTTTCAGTAAGTGAAGCTGTAAACTATCAATTAAATATTTCAAAAAAAACTGAAATTGAATTTTTAATAACTAATGACGAAATACAAATAGATGTAATTAATGAAAATTTATACAAAAAAGAAATAAATGAAAGTTCAGATAAATTTGCAAAAATGATACTCGAAACTTTAATGGATAAAGTTGTATTTGGAGAAAATAAAATACATCTGTCAAAAAAACTTAAGGGTTAGTTATATGAGCAATAATGTTAGACAAACAGAACAACAAGAAATAAAAGATCTGTTTAAAGTATATAGTGAAACTAGGGATAAGGAAACTAGAGATATATTAATTGAAAAAAACTTATATATAGCTGAAATATTGGCAAAGAAATATGTAAATAAAGGAATAGAATACGATGATCTATTACAAGTAGCAAGTATTGGTTTAATCCTTGCAATAGAAAGATACGATATTAGTAAGGGATTTGAATTTTCTAGTTATGCCACACCTACTATAGTAGGTGAAATAAAAAAATATTTTAGAGATAAGGGTTGGGTAATTAGAGTTCCTAGAAGAATTCAAGAATTATCTAAAAAAGTTAACAATGCTAAAACTACACTAAGTCAAAATCTTCAACGTTCTCCAACAATAAAGGATATTGCAGAATATTTAGAAATAACAGAGGAGGAAGTAATAGAGGCTATGGAGGGAAGTAGAGTTTATGCTCCTCAGTCTTTAGATATTTCCTTTGATTCACAAAATGACGATAAGGATGTAAATCTTCAAGATTTAATTGGAGAAGAAGATGATGATTTTGCAAAAATAGAGCTTAAGGATTTTATAGAAAAAACTATGGAAAAATTAAATGAGGTTGAAAGAAAAATATTAATAGACAGGTATTTTGAAAAGAAAACTCAAGTTTCCATAGCAAAAGAACTAAAAATTAGCCAAATGACCGTTTCAAGAATGGAAAAGAAAATAATAGAAAAATTTAGAAAAGAACTTGAAGAAACCAATAGTTAATTTCTTCATATTCAAGGAGATTTTATGAAAAAGAAAATTTTAAGTTTTATTTTAATATTTACCATGTGCATAGGTTTAATTCCTAAAGATACAAAGGCAGACTCTGAAGTATATATCTATAGGATTTCCGGTGGCGATAGATTTGAAACATCTGTAGAAGTAAGTAATGTATCCTATAAAAAATCTGAAAATGCAGTACTTGTAAGTGGTAGAAAACATCCAGACGGTTTAACAGGTGGAGTATTAGCATCTGTTTTAAATGGACCAGTACTACTAACAGAGAAGGATTCAGTACCAACATCAGTAAAAAATGAAATAAATAGACTTGGCGTAAAAAATATATATATTGTAGGTGGAACTAACTCTGTATCTAAAAAGGTTGAAAGTTCATTAAGTGGCTACAATATAAAAAGAATAGATGGTAGTGATAGAACAGAAACTGCAACAAATGTTGCAAATTTCATTAGAACATTAACAGACTATACATCAAATACTAGATATTTTGCCCTAGCTAATGAAAATGAATTTGCAGATGCTCTTGCAGTTGGTGGTTATTTAGCAAATACAAAAATTCCACTGCTTTTAACAGATAATAAAACCCTTAGTACTAATAATAAGAATTTTATAAATAAATATAATATAGGAAGGGCCATAATAGTTGGAGGAACTTCTTCAGTTTCACCAAAACTAATTCCTAATAATGTAAATTATGCAACCTATTCAGGTTCAGATAGATATAAAACATCTTTAGATATAGCCAAAAAGGGATTTAGTAATGTAAAAACCGTTGTAGTTACAAGTGGGGAAGATTTTCCAGATGCATTATCAGCATCTACATTATCAAAATATGTAGATGGACCAATACTATTAACTAATTCAAAAGCCATAGATTCAGACATTGTTAAATATATAAAAAATGGTAATATTACAAGATTAATAGTTGTAGGTGGAAAAAACAAATTACCAGATAAATTACTAGAAGTAATAAATAAAGAACAAATTAGAGGACCGGAAGAAATTGGAGATATAAACGAACCACCTAAAGGTTAAAAATTAAGGGGAATTAAGGAGCCAAGGCTCCTTTTTTTGTTTTTAAAAAATATACAATTAGTTAAGAAAAATCTACAATTAGAATAAAAGGGTATTTTATAAAATAAATGTGCTATTATGAAAATAAGAAAAATATTTTATTTAGGCTAAGTGAAAGTAAAGGAGATAATATTTAATGAAAAAAAACAGAAAAATATTACTCATTATTGGAATTTTTTTAATAGTAATAACAGCATTGATTTTAGTTTATTTTGGAATATTTAAAAATAATAAGTTTAAGGATTTAACCTTTGAAAGTAAAAATATTTATGTTTATAATATTACAGATGAAAAGGAAGTATTAAATATAAATGGGGAGGAAAAAGTAGCTCCAGCTTCTCTTACAAAAATAATGACTGTAATAGCATCTTTAGAAAATATAGATGATTTATCGGCCCTTGCTCCAGTAGATAAGGCAAGTTATCAAGAAATGGTGGCGGTAAATTCTTCAATGGCAGGTTTTTATGGAAAGGAACAAACTACATATAGGGATTTATTATATGGAACAATGTTGGCTTCTGGTGGAGAATGTGCAAATTCATTGGCTATTAATATTTCAAAAACCACTGAAGAGTTCGTAAAATTAATGAATGAAAAGTCTAAGGAAATAGGCTTAAATAATACAAACTTTACAAATCCAGAAGGATTAGATGAAGAAAATAATTATTCTACGGCTAAGGATATTTCAGAATTAATAAAAAATTCATTAAAAAATAGTGAATTTAGGGAAATATTTACTAAGGAAGAATATATTTCAACCTCTACATTAGACCATCCAGAAGGAATAGAAATAAAAAGTACTGTATTAACAGCTCTTTCGGATTATGAACAAAAAGATTTTAAAATTATTGGTGGAAAATCAGGAACAACGGAAAATGCTGGTTTTTGTTGGGCAACTATAGCTGAAAAAAATAATAAGGAATATATATGTGTTGTTATGGGGTCAGAAACAAATGAAGGTAGAATAGAGGATACACTAAAAATCATGGATGAAATCTAATATATAGTAATAATATTAAAAAATAAATTTAATTTAAATATGTTACAATCATAGGAGTATAGGCTCTATTTAATAATATTAGGTAAGGAAATATTGAATATGTTAGATTTTACATTTTTTGGAATTATTGTTTTTGTTATTTTATTTTTAAAAAACATTATAGTATTAATAAAAAACAAAGGAAAAATTTCTGATTTTTTAATAAAAACAACTTTTATTATATATGTTTTAGTAGTAATAAAAATAGTGTTTTTCCCTATTCCATTTCAAAAAGAACTTTTGGAAATATTAAGAGTAGAAAATTTAGAAAATATTAGTAATTTTATTCCATTTAAAAGCATATTTGAAATTTTAAAAACCGGAACCTGGTATAATATAAAATTACAAATAGGAGGAAATCTAATATTACTACTTCCCTTAGGAATATATTTACCATTTCTATTTAATAAAAAAAATAGTTTAAAAAGGGATTTGGTATTTGGTTTAATAATCGCTATAGATATAGAGTTTATTCAAGGACTAATAGGTTTCTTTATAGGATATAATTATAGAGTGGTCGATATTGATGATGTAATATTGAATTTTATAGGCTACACAGTAGGATATTTATTATCTAAGTATGTACTTTATCCAATTTACAAAAAAATATTTACAAAAAATCCTAGGTTATCTTAACCTAGGATTTTTTAATCTTCTTAAAAAACATAGTCTGGTCCATGAGGAATAATTCTAACAGGCATGCCAACAGCAGTGCTATTAGCAGGAATATCTTGTAAGACCAAGGCACCTGCACCTATTTTACTATGGCTACCTATTGTTACATCACCTAAAATAGTTGCTCCAGTTCCTATTAAAACATCATTTTCTACTGTAGGATGCCTTTTTCTATTTTTAACCTTTCCTGTACCACCTAAAGTAACTCCGTGGTATATGGTAACTCTGTCTCCAACAATGGCAGTTTCACCAATAACAACACCTGTTCCATGGTCTATAAAGACATTGTCGCCAATTGTAGCACCAGGATGTATTTCTATACCGGTTTTATGTCTTGAACGTTGAGAAATCCATCTAGCTAATGTTGTATGTCCTTTATTATAGAAAAATTTAGCCCAACGATGGGACATAATTGCCCTTAGGGAAGGATATAAAAACATAGCTTCAAAAAGACTTTTACAGGCAGGGTCATTTTTTAATATATATTTTGCTTCAAATATTCTTTTTTTAAAAAAATTCATTTTAATTACCTTTCTTAAAGCAATAGATTAATGCTTTCACATAAATTTTTATTTGTATAAAATTATAACACAAATAAAGTTTTTTTAAAACACAGCTATTATAAATTAAGCTGTTAATTGTATAATATTTAAAAAGAATTATTAAAATATGTTATAATTTATTTAAATATACAATAAAAGGAGGAAGGTATGAGAAAAGAAAATATTAAGATTTTTATAGGTGGTTTTATTATTGGTATTATTGGAATTCTATTAATGTATCTTGGTAATCCGGATAATATGGGAATATGTATAGCTTGTTTTTGGAGGGATATAGCAGGGGCTTTAGGCTTACATAGGGCAGAAGTTGTTCAATATATAAGACCGGAAATAATTGGAATAATAGGTGGGGCATTTATTTCATCAATAATATCAAAGGATTTTAAAGGCAGAGGTGGTTCAAATCCTGCTATAAGATTTGTACTAGGTGTATTTATGTCCATAGGTGCCTTGGTATTCTTAGGATGTCCTTTAAGAATGATATTTAGAATTGCAGCTGGTGATTTAAATGCAGTTATTGGACTTTTAGGATTTATTTTTGGAGTTTTAATAGGAATATTTTTCTTAAAAAGAGGATATAGCCTTGGTAAATCAGTAAAGGAATCTAAGCTTGTAGGAATGATTATTCCGGCTTTAGGCGTAATATTGTTAATTTTCTTATTGATTAAACCTGCATTTATATTTTTCTCAAAAGAAGGCCCAGGCTCAATGCATGCAAAAATAATATATTCCTTAATTGGTGGTTTAATAGTAGGAGTAATATTACAAAGAACAAGAATTTGTACAGGTGGAGCTTTTAGAGATGTATTTTTAATAAAGGATATGCATTTTCTTTGGGGAATAATAGGAATTTTTGTAGCAGCTTTATTAGGAAGTTTAATATTAACAAAAGGTCATTTAAATATTGGATTTGAAAATCAACCAGTAGCTCATAATAATACCTTATGGAACTTTTTAGGAATGACTTTAGTAGGCTTAATAGCAGTCCTACTTGGTGGTTGTCCAATTAGGCAAACTGTACTTTCATCAGAAGGTGATGGAGATGCTACAGTAACAATATTTGGTATTATTTTAGGCTCTGCTATTGCTCATAATTTTGGATTGGCATCCAGTGCTGAAGGAGCAACAGCTAATGGTAAAATTGCAGTACTAATCTGTTTAGTATTAACGATAATTATAGCTTATACTATGACTAATTTTTCCAACAAGGAGGGATAATATGGCAAAAATAGAAGTAGATGCAAGAGGACTTTCCTGTCCAGAACCGGTTATATTAACTATGAATGCAGTAAAGGGAAATACAGATGAAATAGAAGTAAAGGTAGACACAAATATAGCTAAGGAAAATGTTACTAGATTTTTAAAGGGAAAGAAGTTCAAGGTGGAAATTGAAGAAAATAAGGGTGAATTTTCTATAAAAGGTAAAAAATAATGATGGAAAAAAGTATATTTACTTTTCATACTATAAGTCAAGTATTAAAGTTTGAAAAATTACTTAAAAAAAATAAGATAGAGGTACAATTAAGACCTGTACCAAGAAAAATTAGTTCTTCCTGTGGTAATTGTGCCTATGTAAATTCGGAAGATGTTGAAATAATTAAAAATTTATCTAGGGAAAACAAAATAGAATTTGAAAATATATATAGGGAAGAAGATATAAAATAAAAAGTCGGAAAATTCCGACTTTTTTCTTATCTATTTAAAAAACACATTGTAGGCTTTACAGGTCATAAATGCATCGGCCTTACTTAGTAATTCTATAGGGGCATGCATTGAAAGCATTCCTGTTCCCATATCTACAACTTCTGCACCATAGCCAGCTAAAATATAAGCTATAGTACCACCACCGCCTTGATCAACTTTTCCAAGTTCACCAGTTTGCCAAATTACATTTTCCTTATTAAATAAGTCTCTTAATTCAGCAATAAACTCTGCATTAGCGTCATTACAGCCACCTTTTCCACGAGAACCTGTATATTTTGCCATAGTAACTCCATGTCCAAGTAGGGAAGCATTATTTTTTTCTAATACTTCTGGGAAATTTGGATCATAAGCAACTGTAACATCAGCAGAAAGAACTTTAGAATTAGCCATAGCTCTTCTTACTAAAATATCGGAATAATCATCTCTTTGGTTAGATAATATTTCAGCTACCATATTTTCTAAGAAAATCGCACCCATGGAAGTATTTCCAACAGAGCCAATTTCCTCCTTGTCTACAAATAAGGCTACAGCAGTTCTATTAGGTGAAGCTGTATTTAAAATAGCTTCTAATGCAGCATAGGAGCAAACTCTATCGTCATGGCCATGAGCTGCTATCATTGCTCTATCGAAACCAACATCCCTTGCTTTTGATGCAGGAACTATTTCTAACTCTGCAACTAGAAAATCCTCTTCTACTATTCCATATTTTTTATTTAAATATTTTAATAGATTATCTTTAATAGGACTTTTAGCATCTTTTTCAGGGAATTTTGAATTATGGGCAACTACTACATTAAGTTGTTCTCCAGTAATTCCTTCAGATAGTGTTTTTTTCATTTGATCCGCTGATAGATGAATTAGTAAGTCATTTATATAAAATACTGGATCGTTTTCTTCATCACCAATCCTAATATCTATTTTTTTACCTTCCTTGGTGAATATTACTCCATGTAGAGCTAGAGGTATAGTAGTCCATTGATATTTTTTAACGCCACCATAGTAATGAGTTTTAAATAAAGCTAAGTCACCGTCTTCATAAAGAGGATTTTGCTTTAAATCAAGTCTTGGTACATCAATATGGGCTCCAACAATATTCATACCTTCAGATAAATCATCTCCAACAATCATCATTACAACTGATTTATCCTTATTATTTAAATAGATTTTATCGCCTTTTTTTATCTTGTTTTTTAAAGCTTCTTCAAGGCTAATATATCCATTTTCTTTGGCTTGTCTTATTATTTCAGAACAAGCTTCCCTTTCGGTTTTAGAACTGTCTAAAAATGATTTATATCTTTCACCGTAATCGTATATTTGGTCTAATTCCTCTTGATTTGAAATTTGCCAAATATTCTTTTTTTCATATTTTAAATCCATTTTATCACCTCTACTATATTATAGCTTATTGGAAAAATAATAATATAGTAATTGTAAAAAAATACATTTATTTTAACAATCTTTAATAAATTACTTGATTAATTTTAAAATATCCGTAGGTTTATTAAAAGAATGGTCTGGATTTTTAAAGGCGTTAGGTGTTGGAGTACCCCATTTTGCTAAACCAAAAGCTATACCGGCAGATTTTGCAGATTTCATATCATAAACAGAGTCACCAATGTAAATTGTTCTGTCTCTAGTAATCTTTAAATTATCCATAGCCTTTAAAATAGGGTCAGGATTTGGCTTGTGTAACCTTGTATCAGATGCAGTAACAATGCAGGTAAAGTATTTATCTATATTAAATGGACTAAATTCATTTTTCATCTCTTCGTCATTTTTTGATGTAATTATTCCTAAATTAACTTGCTTATTATATAAGTTTTTCAAAACATATTCCATATTATCAAATAATTTCATCTTATTTTGATTTAAGGATATTGTATAGGACCATTTATTAAGAATATAGTCTAATTTATCCTTAGGAATATTTAATTTTTCTAAAGAATATTTACCAGGAATTCCTAGAACAAAAAGTAAATCATCATAGGATTTTTGTATGTTTAATTCTTCCCTTAAAACCTTCTGTAAAGAATATATAATTGGCTTTTCAGTATCAATTAAAGTACCATCTACATCAAATAATATATTTTTATACATAATATTCTCCTTTCATATATAATTATATCATTAGAATATTATAAAATATTTAAATTTAGAAAGTGAGCAGGATATGAAAATATATACTTGTTTAATCAGGGCTATAAATGTAGGTGGTAAAAATAAAATAGAAATGAGAAAATTAAAAGAAGTTTTTACAGACTTAGGATTTAAAAATGTAATAACTTTAGGAAATACCGGAGTTGTTATTTTTAAATCAGATGAAAAAGTAAATACAGAAAATATAGAAAGTAAATTAATAGAAATATTTGAAATAGATTTAAAGATTATTATTCTCAGCAATGAAAAAATAGAAAACTTAGTGAAAAATAGACCTGTATGGTGGAATAAAAATAAAGAATATCTACATAATATAATTTTTGTGTTGGATAATTATAAAATAGAAGATATAGTTAAAGATTTACAGCCTTTAAATGAAGAGGTAGATAGAATAGAAGTAGTAGATAATGTTATTTTTTGGACTTCAATATATAGGGATGGAAGATTATATAGTAGGAGTTTATATGCAAAACTAGCTAAAAGTAAAGGATATGAATATACTAGCTTAAGAAATGGAAATACTTTTTCTAAGATTTACGAAAAAATGGAAAGCATGAAAAAAATGTGTGAATTTTAATTCACACATTTTTAAGTTTAATTATTTTTTCTTTCTCTTAATTACCTTCCAAACTTCTCCCATGACAAACGGTAGGAAGGACAATGGTAATATTAAGGCCCAATCCCTTAAACCTAGAGAGTAGGTATCAAATAAGTCATGTAATTGTGGAACATAAATAACAATTAAAGTTATTATAAAGGAGAAAGTAACTCCTTGAACAAGTCTTTTATTTGTAGTTAGTCCCAATTCAAATACTGTATATTTTGTACTTCTTACAGAGAAGGATCTTAAAAGTTCAGCCATTATTAAGGTAACAAAGGCAATTGATCTAGGCTCCCTTAACTGTATATCCAGTGCTGCTTCCATTGCTTTTCCACCAGCATGTAATTCTCTCCAGCCTTCTGCATATAATTCTAAGGATATATAGTAAGCTGCAAGAACAGAAACTGTTATAGCAATAGACTGAACAGCTATTGAAATTACTAATTCTTTATCTATAATCGGTTCTGTAGGGTCCCTAGGATCTTGTTCCATTATATCCTTCTCACCTTGTTCAACTCCTAGAGCTAAGGCAGGGAAAAGGTCAGTTACTAGGTTTAACCAAAGTAATTGAACTGCTAATAATGGAGTAGGCCAGTTAAATATTATAGCTAAAAATATTACCAGTACTTCACCTACATTACAGCTAAGTAGGAAGGAAACGAACTTTTTAATATTTGAATAAATAATTCTACCTTCTTCTACAGCATGAACAATTGTAGCGAAGTTGTCATCTGTTAAAATAACATCAGAAGTATTTTTGGCAACATCTGTACCTGTAATACCCATTGCAATACCAATATCTGCCTTTTTAATAGCCGGTGCGTCATTTACACCATCACCAGTCATAGCGGTTATCTCTCCATTTTCCTTTAAGGCCGTTACAATTTGTACCTTGTTTTCAGGAGAAACCCTGGCAAATACGGTTTTTTCCCTAACAACTTGCCTAATTTCCTCTTCAGACATAGTGTTAAGTTCCTTACCCATTATAGCTTGGTCTTCTCTTTCAGCAATACCTAAATCCTTAGCTATTGCTAAAGCTGTTTCTAAATAGTCTCCCGTAATCATAACAGGTATAATACCAGCAGTTTTACATTCTTTTATTGCATCTTTTACTTCCGGTCTTGCAGGGTCAATCATACCAGCAAGTCCTACAAATATCATTTCATTTTCAATATTTTCTGAATCAATATTAGTTGGTAGACTATCATGAGTTTTAAAAGCTAGGGCTAAAACCCTTAAGGCTTGTCTAGCGAATTTTATATTTTGCTCAAATAGATTTTGTTTTGTAACCTCATCTAAATCTTTAATCTTACCGTTAATTAATATTTTAGTACACTTGTCAATAATAATATCAGGAGCACCTTTTGTGAAAGAAACAACTTTTTTATCTATAAATTTATCATGGAAGGTTGTCATCATTTTTCTAGTAGAATCAAAAGGAATTTCTTCTATTCTAGGGTACATTTCATTAGCTGATTCTCTAGTAATATTTAATTTACCAGCTAAGGTTAAAAGAGAGCCTTCAGTTGGATCGCCTGCTAATGAATAAACTCCATTTTCTTCAATAAGTCTAGCATCATTAGTTAAAGCACCAATATTTAAGAAAGTATATAGACTTCCTGAATTATTTTCATCTATTTTTTCTCCATCAATTAAAAGTTCACCTTTAGGTTCATAACCTGTTCCAGTTATTTCAATTTCCTTATTATCTACATAGGCTTTAACAACAGTCATTTCATTTTGAGTTAAAGTACCAGTTTTATCGGAACATATATAGGTAGTTGTTCCTAGAGTTTCAACAGCTAGTAGTTTTTTTACAATGGCATTTTTTTCAGCCATTCTTGTCATTCCTAGGGAAAGTACTATAGTAACTATAGCAGGTAATCCTTCAGGAATTGCAGCTACAGCTAATGAAACTGAAGTTAATAACATTTTCACAGGTTGATGTTTATATAGTAAACCAGTAACAAAGACAACAGCACAAACAACAACGACAATAATTCCTAAAACTTTACTAAGTTGAGCAAGTTTCTTTTGTAAAGGTGTTTGCTCATCATCAAAAGATTGAATCCTAGTTGCTATTTTTCCAATTTCAGTTTCTTTACCAGTTCCAATTACTACACCTTTACCTCTACCATAGGAAACAATAGTAGAACTAAAGGACATATTATCCCTGTCACCAATTTCAACAACATCATCAAAAGTAATTTCTGCATCTTTTTCAACAGGAACGGATTCTCCAGTTAAAGAAGCTTCTTCGATTTTTAAGTTGGAGCTTTCAATAAGTCTTAAATCTGCCGGAACAATATCTCCTGTTTCTAACTCAACAATGTCTCCAGGAACAAGTTCAGAGGAAGGAATATTTACAAATTCACCATCTCTATAAACAGTAGCATTGGGAGAAGCCATTTTTTGTAAAGCCTCAATAGCCTGTTCTGCCTTTCCCTCTTGATAAATACTAAGTAAAGCATTAGCAATAACTATAAGCATAATGAGTATTGCATCGGAAACCTCTTTTAATATAATTGACAATACAGCAGCAATAAGAAGAATTAGAATCATAGGATCTAAAAACTGTTCTGCTAGTTTTGCCCAGATGGTTTTTCTTTTACCTTCTTCTAAAGCATTAGGACCGTATTTTTCAAGTCTTGACTTTGCTTCACTAGAGCTTAAACCTTGAGAATAATTTGAATTTAATTCTTGTTCAATTTCCTCAGGTTTTTTATTATACCACTCCATTTAATACCTCCTTTAAAATTTGGGTTGGAAGCTTAATAAAAAAAGACCTTTGCTTTCACTATAATGAAGGCAAAGGTCTTGCTACCACTTTGGGTGTTTAACCGGGAAAATTCCTAGTGAAGATTCCGTATTGACGATTAAACTTTTATAGCTACTCCCCTTAATAACAAAAATTATAACTTAAAAAAAATAATAAATCAAGGAATAGTATTATTAAATTCATATTAGTATTTAAAATTTAATAATATGTTAACTTGCTACATATAATTATAAAATATATAATAAAAGTAAGGGAAAATAGTTTTAAAGAAAGAAGGGATGTATGGAAAGTTTAGAAAGATTTTTTAAATTAAAAGAGAGAAATACCAATGTAAGAACAGAAATTATAGCTGGTATAACAACATTTGTTACTATGGCCTACATATTACCGGTAAATATGAATATACTTTCTGAATCTGGACTAGATTCAGGTGCTGTATTTATGGCAACTGCCCTTTCAGCTGTTATAGGTACAATGCTAATGGGATTATTTGCCGGTTTACCTTTTGCTCAAGCACCTGGAATGGGTTTAAATGCATTTTTCGCCTATACAGTTGTATTAACTATGGGCTATGAACCATCTTTTGCACTAGCAGCTGTTTTAGTAGAAGGAATTATTTTTATTTTGCTTAGTGTTACAAATGTAAGAACAAAACTAATGGAAGCAATTCCAAAACAGTTACGTTTGGCTATATCAGCAGGTATTGGATTATTTATAATGTTTATAGGTTTTCAAAATGCAAATATTATAGTTGGTGACCCTGCAACATTAGTAGCAGTTAATCCTAATTTAACAGAAGCGGCAACAGCATTAGCTATTATAGGTCTTGCTATTACTATTATTTTATGGATTAAAAAAGTAAAGGGTTCCTTATTAATAGGAATATTTGCTACATGGATTTTAGGTATGCTAGCTCAAGTAAGCGGTTGGTATCAAGTAAATCCAGATGCAGGATTATTCTCACTATTTCCATCAGGAGTAGTAAGTTTACCACCAAGTATAGCCCCAACATTTGGACTGTGTTTTACAGGTTTGAAAACAGCTTTTTCAAGTCCTGAAAATGTATTACAGTTTGTTATGGTAATACTAACATTTTTATATGTAGACATATTTGACACCTTAGGAACTTTTGCCGGAGTAGCAACAAAGGCTAAATTAGTTGATGAAGATGGCAACTTCCCAGGTGCAGGACGTGCCTTTACATCAGATGCTATAGCTACAACTTGTGGAGCTATTTTAGGAACTTCAACTGTAACTACTTTCGTTGAGTCTGCATCAGGAGTAGAAGAAGGCGGTAGAACTGGATTAACTGCAGTAGTTACTGCAATACTATTTTTACTAGCTATACCATTTTTCCCAATTATTGGTGCTATACCAGGGTTTGCAACAGCTCCTGCCTTAATAATGGTAGGTATTATGATGTGTGAGCCTATGAGAGATTTTGAATGGGATAAAGCAGATGTAATAATCCCAGGAGTATTTGCTATTATATTTATGGTTGTTGGATATTCAATTTCTGCAGGTATAATGTGGGGAGTTATGTCCTACTTATTAGTTAAAGTTGTACAAGGAGAAGCTAATAAACCAGGAATAGTAATGTGGATACTTGGCGTATTATTTATTATAAAACTATTTATTTTCCCTATAATTGAAAATTTAATGTAAATAAGAAAGAAGTAAACAATAAAGAGTAAGATTGTTTTTTTAAAACAGTCCTACTCTTTATTATTTTATAATATGAGAACTAATAAAATCGGTAGAAATATAAAAATAAATTATTGACTAATATGAATCAATAATTTATTTGAATAAAACAATACAAAACAATTGACAATAATAATATTCATATAGTATAATCAAATCAACATAAGAAAACGATTTTATGTTTAAATTATTACATATTTAGGAGGAAATTATGAAGTTTAAAAAGAAGTTAGTTTTTGTTTTACTAGCTAGTTTACTTGTATTAGGTTTAACTGCTTGTGGAAACAAAGATAATGGAAAGAAAACTACAGATAGTGGAGATGGTAATTTAAAAACAGCATCTAATAGTGATGCGAAATCACCGGATAATGATTTAGTAATAGCTATAGAAGGAAGTATAAATTCAATGGATCCAGCAAATATAGGAGATACTAACTCTATAGCAACAACAAGAGGAATATTTGAAAATCTTGTTAAATTTGATGAAAATCAAAAAATGGTTAGTCAATTAGCTAAATCATGGGAAATATCAGAAGATTCTTTAACCTATACATTTAAATTAAATGAAGGTATAAAATTCCATGATGGTACAGATTTTAATGCTGAAGCTGTAAAAGCAAATTATGAAAGAGTTATAAATAAAGATAATGAATTACGTCAAAGACGTACATTTGTTGAAACTAAAGATGATGGTACAGAAAATTTTAGAGTAGAAAGTTTAGAAACACCAGATGATTATACAATAGTATTTAAGTTAACAGAACCTTGGTCACCATTCTTAAATAGATTAAGCCAATTCTGTATAGTAAGTCCAAAGGCTATTGAAGAATTTGGGAATGATATAATGAATAATCCAGTAGGAACAGGTCCGTTTAAATTTGTAGAATGGGAGCAAGGAAGTCATACTAAAATGGTAAAAAATGAAGATTATTGGGGAGAAAAACCAGGTGTGGATTCTGTAACTGTAAAAGAAGTAGGAGAAGCTGGTTCAAGAACTGCAATGTTACAAACAGGAGAAGCTGATTTTGTTTACCCAATGACTTCAGATCAATTAGCAGCAGTTGAAGATTCAGAGGATATTAATATATTAAAGAACGATTCTAACATTATGAGATTTGTCGCTTTAAATAAATTAATACCAGAATTAAGCGATGTAAGAGTTAGACAGGCTATGAATTATGCAATAGACAAAGAGGCATTTGTTCAACTTATGTATTCAGGATATGCAAAACCTGCAACTTCAGCAGTTCCTTCTATAATTGAAGGTTATGTAGAACAAGATGGATATGAGTATAATTTAGAAAAAGCTAAAGAGTTAATGAAGGAAGCCGGATACGAAGACGGTTTTAAATTAACTATTTGGGGAGATAATACGACTCAAGAAATTAAAGGAATGACATTTGTTAAGCAACAGTTAGAACAAATAGGAATAGAAGTTGAAGTATTACCAATGGAAGAAGCAACAAGAAATGACAAAATATATGTTGAAAAAGAAGAAGCTGAAGTAAATATGTGGTATGTTAACTGGTCAGCATCAGATTTTACAATGGATAGTTCAATGAGAGCGTTGTTATACAGTACAATGATACCTCCAACAAATGCAAACTCTGCATATTTCCAAAATGAAGAATTTGATAAATTACTAGATGAAGGATTAAAAACTGCTGATACAGAAAAACAAAGCGAATTATATGCAAAAGCACAAAAAATAGTATGGGATGAGGCACCTTGGTTATTTTTAGGAAATGATCAAATAATTTATGCAACAAAATCATATCTTTCTGGAGTTTATGTAGCACCAGATGGAGCGTTTAATTTTGCAAATGCAGAATTAGCACAATAATAGAAGATTGCCATCTAATTAATCCAGTATATAGGAAATTAGATGGCTTTTTATTTTTAGGAGGTAATAATGTTACGTTATAGTATAAAAAGAATTTTAAGTATTATCCCTTTATTATTAGTAATATCTTTTCTAATCTTTATGTTTGTACATATGATTCCTGGAGATCCAGCAAAAATGATTACTGGACCAGATGCCACTAAAGCTGAAGTGGAATTAGTACGTGAACAATTAGGGTTAAATAAACCATTACTAACCCAATACAAAGAATATATGACAGGTTTAGTAAAAGGTGATTTAGGAATGTCTGTTAAAAATAATAAGACAGTAGCAGATACAATAATACCAAGATTAAAACCAACTATTATGCTTACAATTTCATCAATGATATGGGCAACAATTATAGGAATAGGAATAGGGATAGTTTCAGCAATAAAACATGGAAAGACTCTAGACTATATTGGTATGATAATAGCTATTTCAGGAATATCTATACCAGGATTCTGGTTAGGTCTTCAACTTATTCAAAAATTTTCAGTTGTTCTTGGTTGGTTTCCAACAGGTGGTCTTGAAAGTTGGCAAAGTTATGTTCTACCATCATTAACAATGGGAGCTGGAATTATGGCTGTTTTAGCAAGATTTACAAGATCATCAATGTTAGAGACAATGAGAGAAGGTTACATAAGAACAGCAAGAGCAAAAGGACTTAGTGAAAAATTTGTAGTAATGAAACATGCATTTAGAAATTCATTAATAGAGATTATTACAGTTGCTGGGCTACAAATAGGAGGGTTATTATCTGGATCTGTAATGGCAGAAACAGTTTTTTCTATTCCAGGACTAGGTAGATTATTAGTTGATTCAATTAACTTTAGGGATTATAAGGTAGTTCAAGCACTACTATTATTCTTTGCATTAGAATATATTGTTATAAATTTAGTAGTTGATTTATTATATGGTGTAATAAATCCTAAAGTTAGATACGATTAGGAGGATTCTTATGTCTGAAAATAGAAATGTAATATTATCTGAAAACGAATTACCTAAACCAAAAAGCAAAACCAAGGAATTCATTAAGAAGTTTTTAAGAAGAAAAACAGCGGTTATTTCTTTTTGTGTAATAATCTTTTTGTTTTTAATTGCAATTTTTGGTGAATATATAGCTCCTTTTAATGCATCTGAAGCTGATTATGCAAATATATTACAAGGACCAAGTGCTAAACATATATTTGGAACAGATGAATTTGGTAGAGATGTGTTTAGTAGACTTGTAACAGGAACGAGATTATCTTTATCGAGTGCATTAATAGCAACTGTTATAGGAACTGCTTTAGGAGTAATATTAGGACTTATAGCCGGATTTTATGGTGGTTTAATAGATGGATTTATAATGAGATGTTGTGATGTTTTATTTTCATTTCCGGATATTTTATTGGCAATAGCAGTTGTAGCAATAATTGGACCAGGAATGATAAATGTAATGATAGCAGTAGCAGTTTTTACAGTACCATCTTTTGCTAGAATAGTTAGGAGTGCAGTTATTTCAGTAAAAGGACAAACTTATGTAGAAGTAGCAAGATCAATAGGTTGTTCTAATGGAAGAATTTTGTTTGTTCATATTTTTCCGGGAACCATACAATCTTTAATAGTAAATTTTACTATGAGAATAGGTACTGCAATATTAGCAGCATCATCTTTGAGTTTCTTGGGATTTGGTGCAAATGTAACAGAACCTGATTGGGGAGCTATGTTGTCTCAAGGAAGAAATTATTTAAACACCGCTCCACATATTGTACTATTTCCGGGTTTAATAATATTTGTTACTGTTTTAGCCTTTAACCTATTAGGTGATGGCTTAAGAGATACTTTAGATCCAAAAATGAACTAGGAGGCTAAAATGGGAAAATTATTAGAAGTAAAAAATTTAAGTACGGAATTTAAAAAAGATAAAACATGGACAAGAGCAGTAGATAAAGTTTCATTTCATATAGATAGTGGAGAAATATTAGGATTAGTTGGAGAGTCCGGCTGTGGTAAATCTGTAACATCTTTGTCTATTATGAGATTGCTTGACAAAGATACCAGTAGAAATCCCGAAGGTGAAGTTTTAATGGAAGGAAGGGATATTTTAAAGCTAGATACTAAGGAACTGATGAAAATTAGAGGCAGTGAAATATCTATGATCTTTCAAGAACCGATGAATTCATTAAATCCAAGTATGAGAGTTGAAAAACAACTTACAGAAGCAATACTTCTTCATAATGATATTTCTAAAGAAGAAGCTCAAAAAATAGCTTTTGATTCTTTGGAACTTGTAGGTATTCCTGACCCTAATGTAACTTTAAAAAGCTATCCACACCAATTGTCAGGTGGTATGAGTCAAAGGGTTATGATAGCTATGGCTATGTCATGTAATCCTAAAATATTAATAGCTGATGAACCAACAACAGCTTTAGATGTTACTATTCAAGCACAGATTCTCGAATTAATGGAACAAATTAGAAAAGAAAAAGATATGGGGATACTTATGATTACTCATGATTTAGGAGTAGTAGCAGAAATGTGCTCCAGAGTAATTGTAATGTATGCCGGAAGAATAGTTGAAGAAGCACCTGTAAAAGATCTATTTAAAAATCCATTACATCCTTACACTCAAGGATTAATAGCCTCAGTACCAATTTTACGTAGTGGAATAAAAAGATTAAATTCAATACCGGGAAATGTTCCGGATTTATCAATGTTACCTAAAGGTTGTAAATTTGCACCAAGATGTAAATACGTTATGGATATTTGTAGAGAACAAGAACCTGAACTAGAGAATATTGAAGGTAATCCAGAAAGAAGATGTAGATGTTATTTAGTTAGTAAATCAAATAGAAAGGAAGAAGTTAAAAATGGCAAATAAATTAGTTACCGTTAAAAATGTATCTAAAACATTTGCAGTAAACAAGGGATTATTTGGTAAGAAAAAATTTGTTCATGCTGTAAATGATGTTTCATTTGATATTTTTGCTGGTGAAACTTTTTCTTTAGTAGGAGAATCCGGATGTGGAAAATCTACAACAGGAAGATTAATTAATCATTTAGTTTCTCCTGATAGTGGTGAAATAATATTTGATGGAAAAAATATATCAAATATTAAAGAAAAGGAAATGAGAAGTTTAAGATCTGAAATACAAATGATATTTCAAGATCCATATGGTTCTTTAAACCCTAGAATGAAAATCCAAGATTTAATAGGAGAACCTCTTTTAGTTCATACTAACATGTCCAGTGGAGAAAGATTAAAAAAGGTACATGAATTATTGGAAGTAGTTGGGCTTAGTCCATTACATGGAGAAAGATATCCTCATGAGTTTTCAGGAGGTCAAAGACAAAGAATAGGAATAGCTAGAGCTTTAACAGTAAGACCAAAATTAATAATAGCTGACGAGCCGGTATCGGCATTAGATGTTTCTATACAAGCTCAGGTTTTAAATTTAATGCAGGATCTTCAAAAGGAATATGATTTAACATACCTATTCATTTCTCATGACCTAAGTGTAGTAGAGATGATATCAGATCGTATTGCAGTAATGTACTTAGGAACTATTGTAGAAATAGCCTCAAAAGATAATTTGTACGACCGTCCAACCCATCCTTATACAAGAGCTTTATTGTCAGCAGTTCCAATACCTGATCCTGAGCAAAAACGAAAAAGAATTGTTATAAAAGGAGATATTCCAAGTCCAACAAAGCTACCATCAGGTTGTTTGTTTAGAACTAGATGTCCTTATGCAACTGATAAATGTAAAAATGAAAAACCTGAATATATAGAAATAGAAAAGGGACATTTTGTAAGGTGTCATTATGCAAGGGAAATGGAGGAAAAGTTTAATGTATAAATTTAATAGAGAAGAATATAATAAGAGAATGTCCTGGTATGTAGATGCTAGATTTGGAATGTTTATACATTGGGGTCTTTATGCTATTCCTGCAAGAGGTGAATGGGGAAGAAGTTATGAAGAATTATCTAACGAGGATTATCAAAAATATTTTGACGAATTTAATCCTGTAGATTATAATCCAAAAGCTTGGGCAAAAGCAGCAAAAGATGCAGGAATGAAATATGTAGTTTTAACTGCGAAGCACCATGATGGTTTTTGTTTATTTGATAGTAAATATACTGAATATAAATCAACAAACACTAAACTTGGAAGGGATATAGTTAAGGATTTTGTTGAAGCAGTAAGAGCAGAAGGATTGAAAGTCGGATTATATTTTACCTTAATAGATTGGTATCATAATGATTATCCCTCATTAAATGATAGAATTCATCCTATGAGAAATAATGAAGAATATAATAAAAGAGAAATAGATTTTGACAATTACTTAGACTATATGCATAAACAAGTGGAGGAAATTTGTACAAATTATGGAAAATTAGATTTGTTATGGTTTGATTTCTCCTATGATAATATGCGAGGAGAAGTTTGGCGTGGAACAGAATTAATGAATATGGTTAGAAAATTACAACCAGATGTAATAATAGATAATAGATTGGAAGTAAGTGGAGAAGGGTATGGTTCACTAGCAGAAGGAAACCCTACACCATATCATGGAGATTTTGTAACTCCGGAACAAATGATTCCACCAAATGGTATTCAAGATGTAAACGGGGAAGACTTAGTATGGGAAGCTTGTGTTACAATGAATAATAATTGGGGATATCATGCTACAGATAAATTCTATAAACCGGCAGATATGCTTATAAAAAAATTAGTAGAATGTGTATCTAAAGGTGGAAACATGATTTTAAACGTTGGTCCTGATGCAAGGGGGAATATTCCGAAAGAATCAATGGAAAGATTGGAAATAATTGGAAATTGGATGAAGGATAATGGTGAAAGTATATACGGATGTGGGAAATCTTCAATTGAAAAACCAGATTATGGAAGAGTAACACAAAAAGGAAATAAAGTATATTTTCATATTTACGAAAATTCAATAGGTCCATTACCTTTAATTGGTATTAAACATGAAGAGGTAGATTTTATAAAATATTTATATTCAGGAGCAGAAGTACCAATATCTACAAGCTGGGTTCATAGCGATTATCCTAATATTGTATTTGCCAATCTAGGTGAAAACCCTATATTACCGGATAATATAGATACAGTATTAGAAGTGACCTTAAAAAACGAAAGAGTTGATTAATTATGTTTGCTGAAGAAAGGCATGCAGAAATTGAAAAAATATTAAAAAAAGAAGGAAAAGTAAAAGTAAAAGAATTAAGTAATATTTTTTCAGTAACTGATGACTGTATAAGAAAAGACTTAAAAGTTTTAGAAAATGATGGTAAATTAAGAAGAACTTATGGTGGAGCAATATTGTCTAAAGATTATCCCTTACAAAGAGAAGTAGTAGATAGAAAAATGTACCATGTTGCTCAAAAAGAACGTATAGCTAAAAAAGCTTTTGAATACATAAAGGAAAATGAAACAATATTTCTAGATATTTCAACAACTAATATTTTATTAGCCAGATTATTGGCAGAGAGTAATAAAAAAATCTTAGTTGTAAGTAATATGATAGATATATTGCAAACATTAGTAAAAAATCCTTTAATTACAGCTGTAGGAACTGGTGGAACAATGCATTCAAAAGTAAATGGTTTTATGGGAGCCTTAACAATAGAATATATTGGCGATTATAGTTTTGACAAGGCTTTTTTAGGAACTTGTGGAATAGACATTAGAGATAGTACCTTTACTACTTTAGGGGCCGAGGATGGTCTTACTAAAAAAGCAATAATAAATAATAGTCGTCATAAATACGTTATGATAGAAAATGAAAAATTTTATTTTAACGAATCCTATAAATATGCACATTTTGATGATATTAATGGTATTTTTACAGACAAAAAACCGGAAAAATCAATAGAAAATCTATTTTTAGCATCTGATGTTCAAATTTATCATCTTTAAATAAATTAGTGGAGTGAAATATATGAAATATGGAATGATAGCAACTTGGCGTATGGCCTATGAAGGAATTATAGACACTATTCCTAAATTAAAAGAAGGTTTGTCCTGTGGAGAGGCCTTAGTCGAATCTATAAAAAAAACAGAGGATTATCCATTTTTTAAATCTGTTGGTTTTGGTGGACTTCCTAACGAAGAAGGAATAGTAGAGCTTGATGCTGCATTTATGAATGGAGATAATTTTGACATAGGTGCTATAGCAGGAAGTAGAAATATAAAAAATCCAATAGAAGTTGCTGAAAATCTAAGTCATGAAAGGTTTAATATATTTTTAGTTGGCGATGGAATAACTAAATACGCTACAAAAAATAATTTTGAAATAAAAAACATGCTTTCCGATAGGGCTAAAAGAATGTGGGAAATTAGACTAAAGGAAATTGAATCAAAGGGTTTATCTCCTTATGACGGCCATGACACTATTGGAATGGTTGTTCTTGACACAAAGGGAAGTATGGCAGTTGGAACTTCAAGTAGTGGATTATTTATGAAGAAGGAAGGAAGAATAGGAGATTCTCCTTTATCTGGGTCAGGATTTTACTGTGATAGTGAAATTGGTGGAGCAGCTGCAACAGGACTTGGTGAAGATTTAATGAAGGGCTGTTTAAGCTATGAAATAGTTAGGCTTATGAAAGAAGGACTTCACCCTCAAGAAGCTGCAAATAAAGCCTTATATGATTTTGATGAGAGATTAAAAAAACTTAGGGGAAAAGCTGGAGCAATGTCCTTAGTATGTATGAATAAGCAAGGTGAATGGGGAATAGCTACAAATGTTGAATTTTCTTTTGTAGTTGGTACCGATACTGAAGAAGTAGAAATTTACATTGCCAATCCGGGACCAAACAAAACTACCTTAGTGGAAGTAGCTTCTCAAGAATGGCTTGACGCTTATGAAAAAAGAATAAAAAAACCATTAGATTAGGATAATTATATGATAATTTCAATAGATATTGGCGGAAGCAGTGTAAAAACCGCCTTATGGAATAATGAAAAATTAGAAAACAAAAAATCTTTTTCATCGCCTGATAATTGGGCAGATATGGAAAAAGAATTATTTAAAACAATTTATGAATATAAAAAAATAGAAAATATAGAAGGTATAGCCTTTAGTGTTCCAGGTATTCCTAATTATGACACAGGAAAAATAGATGGTGCCAGTTCTTTAAGATATATTCATAATCCGGAATTTCTTACAATATTTGAACAGGAGTTTAAAATACCTGTAACTTTTGAAAATGATGCTAATTGTGCATGTATTGCAGAAATTAACCATGAATCCTTAAAGGACAAGAGAGATATGATATTTGTAGTAATAGGAACAGGAATTGGAGGTTCTATAGTATATAATAGGAAAATTCAGGAAGGTTCTCATTCTTTCGCAGGGGAATTTGGGATGATGTTAATTGATGGAAGAAATGAATGGGCAATACTAGGCTCAGCAGTTCATATGGCTGAAAAAGTGTCTAAAATTAAAAATATAGAACTATCAGGAGAAGAGGTTTTTAATTTAGCAGATTCAGGCGATGAAATATGTAAGAAAGCTGTAGAGGAATTATTTCACTATCTGGCCTTAGGTATTTATAATTTACAATATATAATAGATCCAGAAATTATTGTACTTGGTGGAGGAATTACAGCAAAAGAGGACCTAGTTGAAAATATTGAAAAAGAAATGGATAAAATAATGCAATATGGTCAACGCTCTCCTTTATATCCTGACATTAGAAAGGCAAATTATGGAAATGATGCCAACTTAATAGGAGCAGGTTATCATTTTTATGAAATGAACGGAAATGAATATGGAAGAAAATAAATTGGAAATATATAATACTATAAAAAAAGAAATAGAGATAATAAAAGAAGATTTTTATAAAGTATTAGAAGAAATAATAGAAATACCCAGTGAACTTGGAGAAGCTGAAGAAGATGCTCCCTTTGGTAAATATCCTAAGAAAGCATTGGAAAAAATATTGGAAATTGGAACAAAATTAGGCTTTAAAGGTAAAATTGTAAATAATGCAATGACCTACATTCAATATGGAGAAGGTAAGGAATACATTGGAATTTTTGGACATTTAGATGTAGTAACAGCAGGCGATGGTTGGAGTACAAATCCATATAAATTAACCTTAAAGGACGGTGTCTTTTATGCCAGAGGAATACTGGACAACAAGGGACCGATTTTAGCTAATTTATTTGGATTATATATATTAAAAAGATTAAATATTCTTCCTAAAACACCAATAAGAATTATTTTCGGCTCCAACGAAGAAAATGGTTCAAAGGATATTGACCTATATTTACAAAAAGAAAAACCTCCGGTGTTTGGCTATACGCCGGATTGTAAATATCCTGTAGTTTATGGCGAAAGAGGAGTTGTTAGAATAAAGCTAACAACTTTATTTGAAAATAATGAGCTGGACATAATAAATAAAATAAGTGGAGAATTTAGTTCCAGTTTTATACCGGATAAGGTAAAAATAGTATATAAAAACAAAGAAGAAAAAATATACAAGGGTAAAAAATCACCTTCAAATGCTCCGGAAATGGGAAACAATGCAATACTTTTAATGGCAAGGGATTTAAAGGATTCAGATAATAAATTAAGCAAATATATGACTTGGCTTTATGATTCCTTTTCAGATTATGAAGGAAAAAATTTAGGAATTAGATTTGAAGATTTAGATTCAGGAGTAACTCAAGTTTCCTTAACCAATATAAAAAAAGAAAATAACAAAATAGAAATTCAATTTAGTTCCAGATATCCTGTAACTATAAAAGAAGATGAATTAGTTAGGAATTTAAAAAATAATATTCCTGAAAACAGCCAAATGGAAATAATTAAATCAATGCCAAGTGTAATATTTCCAAAGGATGATAAAAGACTAAAATTATTACAGGATGCCTATGAAAAATCTACCGGCTTAGATGGAAGACCTGTAACAACAACTGGAGCAACCTATGCAAGAAAAATGCCTAATATAGTTGCCTTTGGACCATCCTTTCCGGGACAAAAGGGAATAGCTCATAAGGAAAATGAATATATGACAGAAGAAGATCTTTTAAAAAACCTTGAAATATATACCTTAGCCTTATATAATTTAGCAAAAGATATTTAAAATTCTAGAGGTAAAGTATGGAAACTTGGGATATATATGATAAATATAGAAATAAAATAGGTGTAACAGGTACAGATTGTAAAATAGGGTATAACCAATACCATTTAGCAGTTCATGTTTGTATATTTAACTCCAAGGGGGAAATGTTAATACAAAAAAGACAAGCCTTTATGAAAATAAGAGCTGGTTTGTGGGATTTAACAGCAGGTGGTAATGCCATAACAGGAGAAGAAAGTTACCAAGCTGCTGAGAGGGAAACCTTTGAAGAACTTGGTATAAAATTGGATTTAAAAGATATTAGACCTCATTTAACCTTAAACTTTCCTACCGGATTTGATGACATTTTTCTACTAGAAAAAGAAATAGATATAAGTAGATTAAAATTACAAAAAGAGGAAGTGGAAAGAGTAAAATGGGCAAGTAAGGATGAAATCATAAAATTAATAAAAGAAGATAAATTTTTATCCTACTACCCTTCCTTTATAGAAATGTTATTTGATATTAGAAAATCCTATAGAACTTATTTTAAATAAGATACTCGTAAGGGTATCTTTTTTTATATTAATAATTTTTAAATAGATTTTATCATATGGTATTGACTCTCCTGTAGCAGGATATAATATACTGATTATAGTATTAATACAAAGAAAGAAGGTACCTTTATGTTAACGATTGGTCAGTTCTCTAAAATATCTAATACAACGGTAAAGACTTTACATTATTATGACGAAATAAATCTTTTAAAACCAGCTAAAGTTGATGAGTATTCAGGCTATAGATATTATAATATAGATCAACTAGATGATATGATATTAATTCAAAAATTCAAAAAATATGGTTTTTCATTAGATGAAGTAAAAAATGTAATAAGTAATTCAAATAATAATAAGAAATTAATAAATATGATTAAAGAAAAAAGAAAAAAATTAAAAATAAAGATTTCAGAAAGTAATTACTTGTTAAAGGTAATGGAGAAGGACCTTAATATTTTAGAAAAAGGAGATAATATTATGGCCTATATGGATAATATAGAAATTAAAATTAACGATTTTCCAAAAACTAATATTTTATCTACAAGAAATGTAATGAATATAGAAGATTATAATAAATATGTTAAGAAACTATTTAAAAGAATTGAAATTGAAAAATTAACAATTACAGGACCTCCTATGACCATTTACTATGATGAGGAATTTATACCTGAAAGTACAGATACTGAACTAGCAATTCCTATATTAGAAGAAGTTGCTGGTACAAGAATATTTCAACCAAAAACCTGTGTAATGGCAATTCATAGAGGAGCATATACTGAATTATCAGAAACTTATGCAGCAATTGTTAAATGGATAGAAGAAAATAATTATATTTTATCTTCAGCACCTTTTGAAATATATTTAACAAATGTACATGAAGTAGCTCCAGAGGATAATATTACAGAAATCTATTTTCCAATAAAATCAAAGTAGTTATTAAAAAGAAAAAGTGTGAAAATCTAAGTTTTCACACTTTTTTTTACCCTATTTCCTTTATAATTTCATCAATGCTATTTACCGGTTCTAAACAGGTGTAGTTTTCACATAAATAATAAGATGGTAGTTTACTATTTTCTAAATAGCTTTCTGTAAAAGGAGCTAATTTTTTAATAGTGTCTTTTACTTCCTCTGTAATTACTAAATTTGTAATTTGTGGATTGTAAATATTAGAAAATTCCTTTTTCAAAGCTTCTATATCTTCTGATTCTATAATGGAAACCAATTCCTTAGTAGGATAAATATTTAAAAGTAGTGCCTGTAAGCCAAAGGTATAGGCTAAGGGCTGGGATTCAAATAGGGAAGAATAAACCTTTAGTTGTTTGTCTAAACTATTTTGAATAGTGGAATCTCCCGTTAATTTAGAATATTTGGAAAAAACATATACAAGTATTGAATTAGCTGAAGGAACAGCTCCATCGTAAAATTCTTTAGGCCTGTATATTAAATCCTTTGAGTCTTTAGCACTTAAAAAGTATCCGCCCTTAGGGTCAAGGAAGTCCTTTTCTATTTTATTAAAAATATTTTTACAACTAAGAAGATATTCAGGTTTGTAGCTAGTCTTGTACATTTCTAAATTAGCCCAAGCCAAATAGGCATAGTCATCTAAAAGCCCCTTACCACTTACATTGCCTTCCCTGTAACTTATATAAAGGGAATTATCTTCTTTTGTTAAATTGTTTTTTATAAAATCCAATCCTTTTTCAGCTATATCTACATAATTATTATTTTCAAAAACCCTTCCTGCAATAGCATAGGCTGTAATCATCATTGAGTTCCAAGAAACAAGTATTTTATCGTCTTTATGAAGGGGGTATCTCTTTAATCTGTAATTATATAGTTTATTTATACTTTCTTTTATTTCGTTATTAGGTAAAAGTTCATCATTATTAATTAAATTTAAAATATTTTTACCTTCAAAGTTTCCTCTTTTACTTACATTATAAAATTTACAAAAATCTTCACCATTATCTTTTCCTAGAATTTTTATTATTTCATCGTAGTCCCAAGTATAATATTTTCCTTCTTCACCTTCACTATCTGCATCTTGGGCAGAATAAAAGCCGCCATCCTTTGATGTCATTTCCCTGGAAATATATTCTAAGGTTTTTTCAACAATATATTTATAGATGGTTTTTTTAGTAATTTGATAGGCCTGAGAATACACTATAACTAATAAGGCATTGTCGTAAAGCATTTTTTCAAAATGGGGAACTAGCCACTTACTATCTGTGGAATATCGGGAAAAACCATAGCCAATATGGTCGAAAATTCCTCCTTTATACATTGAAGTTAAGGTTTTTTCTACAATAGCTAGGGCGTTTTTACTTAAACCAAGTTTATGGCAATGTAGTAAAAATAGTAAATTATGAGGTGTTGGAAATTTAGGAGCATTTCCAAATCCACCGTATTGAGAGTCAAAATTACCTTCTAAACCTTCAATAGCGTCAATAATTGAATCCTTATTGTTTTTTACTACTTTATTGATTTTAGATTCCTCATAGTTTTTAATGGCTAAGGTTATTTCCTTACTTGAATTTAAAATAGTTTCATTGTCCTTTAGCCATTTATCTGTAACTGTATTTAAAAGATCAATTAATCCTGTTCTTCCATATTTACTATTTTTAGGAAAATATGTTCCGGCAAAAAATGGTTTCTTTTCAGGAGTCATAATAATAGTTAAAGGCCAACCTCCGGAGCCTGTTAATGTTTGAGCAACATTCATGTAAATTGAATCTATGTCTGGACGTTCTTCTCTGTCAACTTTTATAGAAATGAAGTTTTTATTTAAAATTTTTGCAACTTCTTCATCTTCAAAGGATTCGTGGGCCATTACATGACACCAATGACAGGTACTGTAGCCAATTGAAAGAAAAATTGGTTTATTTTCAGTAGTGGCCTTTTCAAAAGCCTCGTCACTCCAAGGATACCAATCTACAGGGTTATGAGCATGTTGTAAAAGATAGGGTGAAACCTCGTCTATTAAATGATTTGTGTACTTATTCATATACAATTCTCCTTATAAAATATATTTATTATAAATATTTCATAATCATTTATACCCTATAAAATAACAATAAAAAGCAAGTATTTTTATGTAAAACACTTGCTAAATTTCATATTTATTTTTTACTCTACAGCCTTAAAATTATACAAGGGTTTTAAAACCCCAACTATTTCTACTGTATCTCCTATATTTGCAATTATTTCATCTATTGGCTTATAGGCAAAAGGTGCTTCATCTAAGGTACCTTTATTTATTGTAGTTGAATAAATATCTTCCATGGATTTTTTAAAGTCGGACATTTTAAAACTTTCCTTTGCTGCCCTTCTACTTAATATTCTACCGGCACCATGGGGAGCAGAGTAATTCCATTCTTCATTTCCCTTACCAATACATAGTAGACTTCCATCCCTCATATTAATTGGTATTAATAGTCTTTCTCCTTTTTTAGCAGAAACTGCACCTTTTCTTAAAATCATACTTTCAATATCTATATAGTTATGAATTGTTGTAAAGGAGTCTATAACCTTAAACTTCATTTGCTTTACTATTTCTGAAACTATTGCATGTCTATTTTTTTCAGCATATTTTTGCACTAAGGCCATATCATGAAGATAGTCATCAAATAGTTTTCCTTCTAAATAGGCTAAATTCTTATTTATTCTAATATTTTTCTTCTTTAAATCCTTAAAGGCAAGATTTTGGTAATATTCAGCTACTTGTTTTCCTAAATGACGACTACCGGAATGGACTACTAAATAAAGCTGGCCATTTTCATCTTCATTAATCTCTATAAAATGATTACCGCCACCAAGAGTACCTAAACTTAACCTTGCTCGCTTTATATTAATATGGTTTAAACATCTTAAATTTTCTAAAGCCAGTTCATCAATATAGGGGTGAACAGTTTTACGAATTTCAAAACCCGATGGAATTGAATTATGAATTATTTTGTCCAGTTTTTCAAGTTCTATATTTTTATTTTTTAGTAGGACTGTTTCAGTTCCACAGCCAATATCAACTCCTACTAAGTTAGGAACTATTTTATCTTGAATAGTCATTGTAGTTCCTATTGTACATCCAATACCTGCATGGACATCTGGCATAATACGAATTTTACTGTCCTTTATAAATTCATGATTTAATAAGTTGGTAATTTGTTTTTCAGCTTGAATTTCTAAATCATCTGTAAATACTATAGCATAATTGTATTTACCTTTTAACTCTATCATTTTGTCTCCTTTCTCTTAAAGTTAGTAATATCCCTACTACTAGTATATCAAAGTATTAAAAAAACAATGAAAATATGGAAATTAAACTTTTTAAGTGATAAGGTTATATTAGGGAAGATGTTTTCAAAATTAAAGAAAGGAGTAAAAAATGACTATAAAAAATACTTTTATATTGGCCCATCCACCAATAATAGTTCCGGAAGTTGGTAAAGGTGAAGAAAGAAAGGCAAAAAAGACTATTGAAGGATTTGAAAAAGTAGCAAAAATTATTGCAAGTATTAAACCGGATACAATTATAATAAGTTCACCTCATGCTATACCCTATGCAGATTATATAAATATATCTTCAGGGGAATTTGGTGAAGGTTCTTTTTGGAATTTTAGAGTACCGGAAGTAAAGATGAAAATACCCTACGATAACGAGTTAGTTGAAAAAATAAGTGAATTAGCACAGGAGAAAAATATAGCAGCAGGCACTCTTGGAGAGCAAGATGATGAATTAGACCATGGCATTTTAGTACCTCTTTATTATATAAACAAATATTATAGGGACTATAAATTAGTAAGAATTGGTCTTTCAGGTTTGTCTTTAACAAAACATTATGAATTTGGAAAAGTTGTTCAAAAAGCATCAGAAGAACTTTCAAGAAAAGCAGTCTATATTGCAAGTGGAGATTTATCCCATAAATTATTACCGGAAGGGCCTTATGGTTTTGCACCGGAAGGACCGATTTATGATGAAAAAATAGGGGAAATTATAGAAACTGCCGATTTTTCTAAACTATTTGAATTTAGTCCTGAATTTATGGAAAAAGCTGCCGATTGTGGACTTCGTTCTTTTGTAATAATGGCAGGAGTCTTAGACAGTAAGGAAGTAAAGTCAGAGTTATTTTCTTTAGAAGGACCTTATGGTGTAGGTTATGCAACAGGACAATTTGAAGTAATTGGGGAAAATAAGAACCGTAAATTTGATAAAATTTATGAAGAAAAGGAAAAAGACCGAGTTAAGGATTTAAGGAAAAATTCTGACCCTTGGGTTGAACTAGCAAGAAAATCCCTTGAAACTTACATAAGAACAAATGAGACATTAAAACTGCCATCTAATTTACCTGAGGAGATGACTTCTAGAAAGGCAGGGGTTTTTGTAACTATTTATAAACACGGACAATTAAGAGGTTGTATAGGAACTATAGAGCCTACAAAGGATTCAGTAGCAGAGGAAATTTTGGAAAATGCTATATCGTCAGGAACAAGGGACCCAAGATTTCCAAGGGTAGAAGAAAGTGAACTCAATGAATTAGTCTATAGTGTAGATGTATTGGAAGAAGCTGAGCCAATATCATCTTTAGAAGAACTTGATACTTCTAAGTATGGCTTAATTGTTACTAGTGGTATGAAAAGAGGATTACTCCTTCCAAATATTGAGGGTGTTGACACTCCGGAAGAACAATTGAAAATTGTCAGAAGAAAGGCAGGAATATATCCTCACGATAAACAAACCCTTGAACGTTTTAAGGTGGTGCGTCATAAATGAAAATAAGATGTGATGTTTGTACAAGAAGATGTAATTTAAATGAAGGGCAATTTGGATTTTGTCATGCCAGGCAGGCCAAAGATGGAAAGGTTGTTTCTATAAATTATGGTCAGGTAACTTCAATTTCCTTAGACCCTATAGAAAAGAAACCCTTGTATAACTATATGCCGGGAAGTAAGATTCTTTCAGTAGGTTCTTTTGGATGTAACTTTACCTGTGAGTTTTGTCAAAATTATATTATTGCTACATCTGATGGAACTAATATAAATAAAAGGTATATTTCACCGGAAGAGCTGGTAGAAATGGCAGAGGAACTAGTAGCTGAGGGAAATATAGGAGTAGCCTATACTTACAATGAGCCACTAATAGGATATGAATATGTTTTAGACTGTTCTAAATTAATACATAAACATTCTTTAAAAAATATACTTGTAACAAATGGAAGTATAAATAATGAAATATTTAAAGAGGTAATAGGGCATATTGATGCTGTAAACATTGACCTTAAAGCTTTTACAGAAGATTTTTATAAAAGGGTTGGTGGAGATTTACAAACTATATTAAAAAATATAAAAACGGCAACGGAAATAACCCATGTAGAATTAACTAATTTAGTTGTACCGGGATTAAATGACAATGAAGAGGATTTGAAGAAAATGGTAAAGTGGATTGCAGATATTAACCCTGAAATTCCATTACATATTAGTAGGTTTTTCCCAGCTTATAAAATGTGGGATAGTTCACCGACACCGCTAGAAACAATATATAGATTTGTAGAAATTGCTAAAAAATATCTTAAAAATGTATATCCTGGAAATTGTTAGTTTATTTTAAAAATAGGAAAAAAGTTTTAATTATTTAGAGTGAATAGTTGTTGGGAGGTATAAATGTCGGAAAAGGTAGAACAAAATTCCTTGGCAATAGAGCCAATTGGAAAACTGGTTTTTAAATTTGCACTACCTGCAATAATTAGTACTTTAGTTGGTGCAATTTACAATATGGTAGACCAGATTTTTGTTGGTAGGGGAGTAGGTGTAATAGGAAACGCTGCTACAAATGTTTCCTTCCCTCTAACAACAATTTTTACAGCTATTTCCTTACTAATAGGTGTGGGAACAGCTGCTAATTTTAATTTAAGAATGGGAGAAAAAAGGGAAAGATTAGCACAGAAGTATATTGGAAATGGAGTTGTGCTAATGGTGTTTATGAGTATAGTTTTTTCTCTACTATCCATTATATTCATAACGCCACTTTTAAAAATATTTGGTGCAACTAAAGAAGTTATGCCCTATGCAAAAACCTATGCTTCAATAATCTGCTTTGGTTTTCCTTTTTTAGTACTAAATACTGCATCATCTAATATTATAAGGGCAGATGGAAGCCCTAAATATGCAATGGTTTGTGTAGTAGTTGGTGCAGTAATAAATACAATACTGGATCCAATCTTCATATTTGTATTTAAATGGGGAATGGCAGGTGCTGCTTGGGCAACGGTTATTGGACAAGTAGTATCGGCAGCCTTAAGTGTATATTATTTAAAATATAAATTTAAAACATTTACTATAACAAAGGAAATATTAAAGGTTCATACTAAATTAATCAGTAGAATTTTTGCCTTAGGAGCATCTGTTTCCTTTAATCAAGTTGCTATGCTAATTATGCAAATTACCTTAAATAATGTTCTTGCCCATTATGGAGCTCTTTCAAAATATGGACCGGTTATCCCCTTAGCAGTAGTTGGTATTATATTTAAAGTTAACTTTATATTTTTATCTATAAGTGTAGGTGTAGGACAAGGTTGCCAACCGATATTTGGTTATAATTATGGAGCCAAAAATTATAAAAGAGTGGAAGATACCTTAAAATTAACTACAAAAATAAACTTAATAGTTGGAACATTAGCACTACTTAGTTTTCAGCTATTTCCTCGGGAAATAATCTCCTTCTTTGGAACGGGAAACAAGGAATATTTTGAATTTGGAACAAGATTTTTTAGGATTTTTATGGTATTTACAATAACAAATGGACTAATGCCTTTATTTGGTAATTTCTTTGCATCTATTGGAAAGCCAATAAAGGGAATATTTGTTACATTAACAAGACAATTTTTATTTTTAGTTCCCTTATTAATAATATTACCAATGATATTCGGTATAGAGGGAATAATGTTTGCAGGACCAATTGCGGACTTTGCAGCCTTAGTAGTAGCTTTAGCCCTAACTATAGATGAAGTTAAAAAAATGAGAAAATTAGCTTTAGAAAATTAAGAAAATTAAAAGCACCTCTTAGATTTTATCTAAGAGGTGAAATATTAAAATAAAAATTAAAATATCAACTAGGTTAATAAAAAATTTTATTAATGATTTTTTCTTACCTGTAGGGTATTTTTCATCTACCTTTTTGATTATTTTTTTTGTAAATTTATCAGCAACAATAAAATATATTATTATAAGAATAAAAAAGACAAGAACATAGATTAATTTGCTAATAATTATCATTTCCAACTCTTTCATATCAATCTCCTAAGACTTTATATATTATATAATATCACTTGTTGGAATTTTAAAACTAACAAAATACTAACAAGTAAGTGGAAATATTAACAAAGAAAATCGAGTAAGAAATAATTTCTTACTCGATTTTAATATATTTATTGTAACTTTACTAAACTATTTAGTTTAATATTATTTTTTTAAACCTGCTGCATGAAGTATTGCTAAATGACCATAGGTCATAGCAGGACCTATTGTTGCACCTGCTCCCCAGTAGGCATTTATCCCTGAAGAAGCAACACAGTTACCGGCACCGTATAAACCTTTAATAGGATTGTCATAATCCCTTAAAATTTGTCCGTATTTATTTATCATTGGACCTCCGTTAGTATCTAAGGAGCCGGGAGCTAAAATTATTGCATAATAGGGACCATTTTCATCTAAAGGATACATTGCCCTATTAACTTGGTCTTCAGAAGGCCATTTAACATTAGGAATAAATGGTCTCATTGTAGCATAATTTAATTCATAATTGGTTTCACCTCTATGAAAATCCAAGTCCTTACCATTTTTTGCAAAGTCATTAAATCTTTTTATAGTGTCCTTTAAATTTTTGCTAAAATCTTCTTCTAAAGAAAAATTACCAATTTTATCTTTTAAATTATTTAGTCTATTTTTAATTTGACTAGTTAAGTCTTCAATGTTTTCACCAACTATTATATGGTTCATTGTTTTAGGGTCGCCGGCAGGGTAGGGAGGAAAGCCCATCCAATAATTTAAAGCCCTGTTATCAAAGATGAAAAACAGATATTCATTGGGATATTCTCCCTTTACAGGATCCCAAACATAGTGAATTTGAGTTCTGTCGTTATAGTTTCTCTTTTCATTAACTACTCTCTTACCATACTTGTTGACCTCTAAAAAACTATCTCCTACAAAATAGAAGGTACTACTGGAGCCTTCAGGATTAGCAAGATATACTTCCAACATACTTTGAACCCTGTAGGCATTTGTCATATTGCCAAGTTGAGCTCCAATTTTCTGTGAAATATTTACAAAGTCTCCTGTATTAGTTGGAACTGCACAACCACCAATTAAAGGATGGGCATGAAATCTTTGAAGTAGGTCTTTATTATGGGAGAAGCCTCCTGTTCCAAAAATAACTCCTTTATTAGCTATAAATTCCTCTTTTTTACCGTTAACTTCTGCTATAACGCCTCTAACATTTCCCTTATTGTCATTAATAACATCTATAACCCTATGACCTATTCTTATGTCGGCATTATGATTTTCAAGCCATTTTAAAAATAGGGTAATTAAATCCTTACCACCTTCACCACTATTGAGATTATCGGTTTTAGCATAAACTGAACGACCGAGTATTCCCTTGTTTTCTGGAAGGTTCTCCATATAGTCAACATGGGGATTTCCTTGCCAATCGTAGTCTATTACAGTTTCAAAAACCCCTATTTTTTTAAAATATTCAATCATAGGACCACTTTCATCGTAATAGTTTTCCAGCATTTCATATTGATATTCACTTAGTCCTAAATAGGGAAGATCTTTATTGAATTTAGTTGGGAAGGAATACCTTGCCATATAGGATAGAGCATCTTCTTTAGAATCGGAAATATTAGAATTTTTTTGACAGTAATTATTAGGAATCCAATATCTACCACCGGAACGTTTAGTAGTACCACCTAATGTGTTTGCTTTTTCCAAAATTATTACAGATAGATTATTAGCTATAGCAGTAGTAGCTGCAGATAAAGCAGCAGCTCCACTTCCTACAACAATAATATCTGCTTGTTTGTTTTCTTTAGTAAAAGTCTTTCTTGAACTTTCTTTGTCATCATTTTCTAAAAGTATAAATTTATCTTTACTTGCTCCACAAACTGGACATATGTCAGGTGGAAACTCGCCTTCATGTATATAACCACATACTGTACATTCCCATTTTCTCATTTTTGAACCTCCTTATCTCCAATAAGAAAAATAGTCCTAGTTACAATAAATTCTAACTTTAGGGTATTACTCCACTTCTATTGTTATATAAAATTCTTGTCCGTCAAAATCTATTTCTTTAATTTCTGTGTAAATATCATCGTAATCATCTTTAAACTTTTTAGAAAATTCTAAATTATCCCACATATGCATTGGAAATAAGATTTCAGGAGAAAGTACATCTAAAAAATAAGAAACTCCTAAATCATAATCTTCCTTAAGTCTTGGGTCAATTGGGAAAAATGCCAAATCCAATTGATCGGTTTGAATTTTATCGATTTCTTGCCTAAAATCGCTTTTCATTTGTTTTCTTTCTAAATCTGTGTCTTCCGGCCATTCCCAATCATTTAAATCTCCGGCATGGAAAAAAGTTAAATAAGGTAATTCAACTAATATAGAAAATCCTCTATCGGTAGAGCCATAGGTATAAAAATCTACGTCATGGTAGGAAAACTTTTCATCTTTATCTAAAATAAAGACATTGTCCTTCTTCCAAATTTTTTTCATTGTATTAATATCAACGTCTTTATTATTAGGACTGTCTAAATAAATAATATTTTCATTTTTATACAATTCTATAATATCTTTTGATAAAATATATATATTATCTTTAAAATTTCCATATTCAAAAATCTTTTTTGAAAAATGATCATTATGGGAATGTGTAACAATAAAAATTGTTTTTTTACCTATTATTGGTTTAGGAAGATCTCCCTTGAAATAATCAATAATAAATAGATAGTTTTTTGTTTCTATTGAAAAACAACTATGATTAATATATGTAACTTTAATTTCGAATTTTTCCATAATACCCTCCAGTATTATTATACCTATTGTTCCAATATATTAAACGGTATAATGGGTATATAAATTAAGTGGTGAGAGAGTAATGAAGAAGAGTAAAACAAATGCAATGAGAATTTTAGAATCTAAAAAAATAGATTTTGAAATAATAAATTATGAGGTTGATGAAAATATAGATGGAGTTTCAGTAGCAAATAAGGTTGGACTGGATTTAAATATAGTTTTTAAAACCCTAGTAACAGTTGGTGCAGATAAAAATAATTATGTTTTTGTTATTCCTGTAAATAGGGAATTGGACTTAAAAAAGGCTGCAAAATCAGTTAAGGTTAAGAAAATTGAAATGATACATGTTAAGGATATTAAAAAATTAACTGGTTATATTAGAGGAGGCTGCTCACCAATAGGTATGAAAAAACTCTTTAAAACAGTAATAGATAATTCCGCCATGGAATTTAATCAAATATATGTTAGTGGGGGAAAATTAGGGGCGCAAATTAAAATATCTCCAAAGGATTTAATAGAAATAATAAACGGAGATATTTGTGATTTAGTAAAATAGGATAGGGATAATGAAAAAACAAGAAAAAATAAAAAAAATTGCCGACTATATTAAGTCCGGTGAGAAAAAACTAGAAGATATTACCATTGGTTTAGAAATGGAAAATTTTATTGTAAATAAAGATGATTTAAAAACCGTTTCATACTATGGTGAAAATGGCGTAGGTGAAACACTGGAGTATTTAACTACTAAGGATTTTATTCCTTACAAAGAAGGAGAATATGTACTTGGATTAGAAAAAGGGGAACTGTCCATTAGTACAGAACCCGGTAGTCAATTTGAAGTTGCTATAAAGTCCAATACGGATATAAGGAATTTGGAAAATAAATTTAAAGAATTTTTTAATGAATTAGTACCGTATTTAAATAGTAAAAATCAAATGCTAGTTTCATTAGGTTACCATCCAAATATGAAAATAGACGAAATAAAAATACTTCCTAAAAAAAGATATGACTATATGTATGATTATTTTAAAAACAAGGGAACTATGGCTCATAATATGATGAAGGGGACTGCATCTTTACAAGTAACAATCGATTATTTAAATGAAGAGGATTTTAAAAGGAAATACTTTCTGTCAAATGTATTAACTCCTATATTTTATGGCTTATTTGACAATACCTATATATTTGAAAAGGAACCATTAGAAACATATACAATAAGGCAAAAGATTTGGGAAAATACAGACAAGGAAAGGTCAGGACTTTTTGAAATAGCTTTTGATGAAGATATAAGTTATGAAAAATATGCAGAAAAAATATTGAATACTCCTCCGATTTTTATTGAGAACAATGGTGAATATATCTATACGAAAAATAGAACTTTAGAGGACCTTGCAGATGAATATGAATTAGATGAAGGTTTAATATTCCATGCACTATCTATAGTTTTTCCGGACATAAGGGTAAAAACCTATATTGAAATGAGAATGTTTGATTCAGTACCATACCCATTAAATTTTGCAATAGTAGCCTTAATAAAAGGACTTTTTTACAATGAGGAAAATATAAAGAAAATGTGTGAAATTGCAAAAGGTACTAGCTATAAAGAGGCAATAAGGGGAAAAGAAGAAGTTCAAAAACATGGTATTAATGCTGTTTATTTAAACAAGACGATTTTAGAACATGGAAAAACCTTAACAGAACTAGCATCAAAGGGTTTAGATGAAAATGAAAGAAATTACTTAGAACCTTTGAAAAAAATGTTGGATTCTAAAAGAACATTAAGGGATGAATTTAAAGAAATATATACAAAGGAAGGACTTAATGCTGCTGTAAAGCCAGTAGTATTAAAAACGGAAAAGTAAATGTATAACGATAAATATGTAAATGAATATGTAAATATAATAAAAAAAGATGAAAATTTTTATTATAAGGATTACTTAAATATGTTGGAAAAGGTAAAGAATTCAAATGCTATTTACAAGGGAGAACCAATACCTATTACCTATCAGGGTTTATTTTACGACAAGGAAAACAAAAAAGATTTTCAATATATGTCTGACATGTTAATGTCAATTACAAAAAAAATAACCAAAGAATATGTAAATAACAAAGAATATAGGAAATTATTTAAATTTTCAAAAGAGTTGGAAGAGTTAATAATTCATGACCCTGGTTATGATATACCTGTTCCCATCTGTAGATATGATGTTTTTTATAACGGGAGAGATAAATTTAAATTTGTAGAATTTAATACAGATGGCTCTTCTGCTATGAATGAAGATAATACCCTAGGTCCAATATTACTTGAAACAGAGGCAATGAAGGAGTTGTCTAAGAAATATAAACTATCAAATATTGATTTAATTAACTCCTGGGCTGAAATATCCTATGAAATGTATAAAAAATATAAGGGAAATAGGAAAAAGCCTAATGTAGCCATAGTGGACATATTGGAAATAGGAACTCCTTATGAATTTAGGGAATTTAAAAAAGCCTATGAAAAATTAGGATTAAACTGTGAAATTGTAGACATTAAGGACCTTGATTATAAAAATGGAAAATTAGTTTACGGTGACTATGAAATAGATTTAGTTTACAGGCGAATAGTAACAGTTGAATTAATGAAAATTCTTAAGGAAATACAACCATTTATCAATGCATATAAGGACAACGCATTTATGATGTTAGGCTCCTTTAGAAGTCAAATTATGCATTATAAACCAACTTATAAAATATTTAGACTTGAGGAAACAAGAAAAATTCTATCTAAAGAGGAAAATGACTTTTTAGATAAATCAATTCCTTACACTGAAGACTTTGAAACAGAAGAGGATTATAATATAGTTAGTAAAAATAAGGACAACTATATTCTAAAGCCTATAGATGACTATGCCTCCCATGGAATATATACAGGAAGGGACCATAAGCAAGAGGAATTTGAAAAAATCTTAAGAAAAATACTGGCAACAGGCTATATTTATCAGGAATATTATGACATGGATCCAGTTCATTTTGTAGAATTTAACAAAGACGGAAAAATTGAAGTAAATGACTTTGGTGTAGTATTGGGAATGTTTATATATAATGAAAAATTTATAGCTCCTTATACAAGAATAGGAAAAGATAACTTAATTTCTGGAGCAAGGGACTACTATACAGCTCCAAATATTTTTATAGAAGAAAAATAATATATAGGAGGTGTTTATTTGTCGAGTTTACAAAGTACCATGTTGGTATTATTTGGAGTAATAATAATTGGATACATAGCAGGAAAAGTTGGATTTATTAATGAAAATTCCAATATGACCTTTTCTACCTTAATGTTATATATTACATCTCCATTACTTATTATTTCCTCTATATCAACAAGTGAATCAGGGCCTATACCGGTAAATATATTTTTAGTAATGGCAATAGGAGTAATAACATATATTGCCCTTATAGTGTTTGCGAGAATATATGTAAAAATAATGCCCTTAAATAAATTTGAACTTCCTGTCCATGAAGTAGTAATGATATTTGGAAATGTAGCATTTTTAGGATATCCTGTATTTCAATCATTATTAGGGGATTCTGCTATATTTGTTTCAACAATAATGAACCTACCCTTTAATATATTACTTTTTTCCTATGGCATGTATTTATTTACAAAGGACATAACAACAGATGGAAAAAAAGGGTTAAAGAGCCTAATAAATCCGGGATTTTTAGCAGCAATTATTGCCTTGGTAATATACTTAACAGGAATAAAAATTCCCTATGTGTTAAATGAAATATTTGCTTCAATCGGTAATATTACAATTCCACTATCTATGTTGATGATAGGCTCATCCCTAGCAACAATAGAAATAAAATACTTATTTAAGGACTATAAGATTCTAGTATATTCTTTAATTAAATTAGTAGTTTTACCAGTACTGGTATTTGTAATAACAAGATTAATTGGACTAGATGATTACTTAATAAAGATGATAACATTAAATGTAGGATTTCCGGCAGCATCAATGGTTGTAATGCTTGCTACACAATATAAGAAAAGTATTCGTTCAGCTTCCATAGCTGTATTTATGAGTACCTTATTGTCAGTTATAACAATACCATTAATAGAAAAATACCTGTTTTCACTATTATAGAATATAAAAGAGAAATATCTCTTTTATATTCTTTTTTGTACTAGAAAAAATCTTTTATTGTAGCAAAATAATCATCTAAGGTTTCGGCCCTTCTTATTAACTTTACATCTCCATTTTCTTGTAAAAGTAGTTCTGCAGAACGTAGTTTGCCATTGTAATTATATCCCATAGAATGACCGTGGGCTCCGGTGTCATGAATTATTAAGACATCTCCAATATTAATTTCCGGCATCTTTCTATTAATGGCAAACTTATCGTTATTTTCACATAAGGAGCCGGTAATATCATATAAATTGGTATTAGTCAGGTTTTCCTTACCGGAAATGCTTATATGATGGTAGGCTCCATACATGGCAGGTCGAATTAAATTAGCTGCTGAAGCATCTAAACCAATATAGTTTTTGTAGGTTTCTTTTTTATGAATTACCCTGGTAATTAATTGACCATTAGGCCCTGTAATATATCTACCAAGCTCTGTAAAAATAGAAATATTATCAAGATTATAGGGTTTTAAAATTCTATTATATTCATTTTTGACCATTTCACCAATTGTAAAAATATTATTAGCCTCTTCCTCAGGTTTATATGGTATACCAATACCACCGGAAAGATTTATAAAGGATAGGGAAATGCCTGTTTCCTTTTTTAGCCAAACAGCAGTTTCAAAAAGCATTGCTGCAAGGGCCGGATAATACTCATTTCCTAGGGTATTACTGGTGAGAAAGGCATGTAAGCCAAAGTTTTTTACGCCTTTTTCCTTAAGTAGTAGAAATCCTTTTTTCAGTTGCTCTTTTGTAAAGCCATACTTAGCATCTTTTGGATTATCCATTATATTATTATGTATTTTAAATTCACCGGGATTATATCTACAACAAATGGTATTTGGAAGACCGGCATGTTTTTCTAAATAGGAAATATGGGAGAAGTCATCTAAGTTAATAATAGCCTTTAGTTCCCTTGCTTTTACATATTCCTCGTAAGGTGTTGCATTAGAAGAAAACATAATGTTATCTTCCTTAAAACCTGTTTTTTCAGCTAAAATTAATTCTGCCATACTGGAACAGTCAAGTCCACAGCCTTCTTCTTTCATGATTTTTAATATTTCCGGAGTAGGAGTAGCCTTTACAGCAAAATATTCTTTAAAGCCCTTATTCCAAGAAAAGGCCTTATATAAATTTCTTATATTATCTCTTATTCCTTTTTCACTATAAATATGAAAAGGAGTAGGATATTCTTTAATAACTTCTAATAATTTTTCATTATTTAAAAAAGATTTTTTCATTATTTCTCCTTAAATTACCTATTAATATTATTAATACCACTATGGTATAATCTATTATAATTATACAGTATTGGCCTTACTTAGCAATATAGGAGATATGCTTGTTTAAAAATAAAGATAATATGTTTCTATACATTTTAAGGGAGATAATAGATGATTGAGTTAAAATACTTTGAAAAAACCGACTTCCAACAGTTAATTAATTTGATAGACTCTAGGGAGTTTTTACTTCAGTGGAGTGGCAATACCTTTAAATATCCATTAACAAAGGAGCAGTTAGAAAAATATATTAAAGATGCAAATTATGAAAGTTCAAATAAATTGGTATTTAAAATTAGGAATAAAAATATTAATAAGACAATAGGCCATATTGCCATTTTAAATATAGATAAAAATAATAGGGTTGCAAGAATAGGAGCAGTTTTAATAGGAGATGAAGAATTCAGAGGAAAAGGCTTTGGGCAAAAGGCAATAAAGGAAGTTTTAAAGGTTGTTTTTAATGATTTAAATCTTCATAAGGCAAGCCTTGGAGTTTTTGATTTTAACAAATCTGCTCTAAAATGTTATGAAAATATAGGTTTTAAAAAAGATGGTTTAATAAGGGATTCTTTAAAAAATGGAAATGAGTATTGGAACCTTTGGGAAATGAGTATATTGGAAGAAGAATGGAAGCAGATAAATAAAGAGGGATAAATAATAAAATATAAAGATATCAAAAATTATTAAAAAAAGATGAGTTATGTAGACAACCCATCTTTTTTAATTTATTACTTTTTTATAACAGGAATCCAAACTTCATATTTGGCATTATTTGGGTCCGGATTTATATAAACCTCTATATCCGGGCCATTGGCATATTCATAGCCGGAAGTTGGAAACCACTCTGTAATAATTCTCTCTTCTAATTCTTGAATGGACTGTCCTGTACCGGAGCCTGAGAAAATAGCCCAAGTAAAAGAAGGGACAATATATTCTTTAAAATTATTTCCAATAGGTTTTGAACTGGAAACAGCTATAAAGTATCTCCATTCTTGGTCATTATTACAGGCAGAAACTCCTAACATTCCCCTTGGTTCTTCGTTCATTAGAGATACTAGTGTTGAAATAGTTCCATTTGTAGAAGCCTCTTCCCACATTTTAGGAACTATTTTAAAGTTCTCCTCTATATTTTTATGTAATTTTTCTGATATTCCTACAATACGAAATTCTGTTTTTTCTTCAATTCGATAATTCATTTCCTCTACCCCTTTAATAGTCATTTTAAAACTTATAGGTGGATAGGATTTTATAGAAGTATCATGTTTTCTTGCCTTTGTTGGACTTATTCCATGTATATTTTGAAAGGCTCTATTAAATGCCGTTGGAGATGTGTAGCCGTATTTTAATCCTATGTCTATGATTTTCTCATTACTATTTAATAAATCTACAGCAGCCAAGGACATACGCCTTCTTCTAATATATTCAGCCAAGGAAACACCTGCCATATACCCAAACATCCTTTGAAAATGATATGTAGAACAACAGGCTATTTTTGCAAGTTTTTCATAGTTTATTTCTTCTGTAATATTATCTTCAATATAGTCTATTGCCATATTTAGATTATTTATCCATTCCATTATTTACCTCTTTTTATAATTATTATAGGAAAAACAAAAAATATAGTCTGCTCTTTTTATGCACAAAAAAGAGAGCTTATTACAAATATTTAGAAGCTTCTTTTATACTTAGCTTATCCAGAAAACTTTTATTATCTTCAATAAAATTTTTAACCCATTTAACATTGGTTTTACTATAATCCCTTAAGGCCCAGCCAATTGCCTTATTAATAAAAAACTCATTGGAGCCGAAATTATTCTTTAATATTTCTTCTAATAACTTTGTATTGGTCTTTTCTTTCCTATGAAGTTGATGAATTATTGAAATTCTTCTAATCCAAATATTTTCGTCTACTGACCAGGAGATCATTTTACTATTAATCTTATAATTAAGTCCAATTTCACTTAATATACTATAAAAATTGTCAACAGAATCCCACCAGGCCTTATCGACTATATAGTTTTTTATTGTTGGTAAATCAGTATCCGATAACTCCTTCTTCTTAAGTTTTAAATAATCTATAGCAAGATATTGAAATTCCCTTTCTTCCTGCACCCAAAGGGAGTTGAAAATAGTCCAGGAAAATTCTTCCCTTCTTAGTTTTTTTAAATACTCTTTAGAAATTTCACGTCTTTCCGGGGATTTTATGCCTAGGAATTTAAATTTATTTAACATATATTTTTCCATAGGAATACTATTTTCTTCATTTTTGTTCTTATGCATTTTCAAGATTAAGCTTTCCGTATTCATTTAATTCTCCATAGTTTTCTCTTGTAATTTCATCAAATATTTCATTTGCAATATTTTTCCATGAATGTTTAGCAACGGAATTTAAAACTTCATCTGAAATTCTTTCTTTGTTTTTAACCCTTTGAACCTGTAGGTCTATAGCCTTTGCCAGTCTATTTATAAATTCCGGAATATCTTTTTCATATGGTGTGTCTACATTTTTAAGTCTTGGAAGGTCAACATATTCTATAGCCTTGGAATTATTAACATCATCTCCTAAAACTTCCATTAGTGCATCTAGTTTTGTAGAAACTATATACATTCCACTAGCCAAGGCTTCAATAGCAACAAGGCCAAGTCCTTCATAATAGGAAGGAAGTACAAAAATACTAGAATACCTAAAAAGATGGGCTAAAGATTTTTGGTTTTTTGCATTAAATAGTTTTATATTTTCCGTTCCCTTTAGTTTTTCGTGAATTCTATTAATATTTTCCCCTTGGGGAGTTCCTATTATATTTAGTATTATATTTTTTCCATAATTCAGTTGTTTATAGGCGTCAATAAGTTCAAATACACCTTTTGCATTAGCAATTTTTCCAGCGTAAACTACATTTATAAATTGATTGTTTTCATCGTAGCGAAGTTTCTCATCCTTATAAAAATAGTCCTGATTGTATCCACCACCGGAAACATAGATTTTATCTTCGTCAATATTATAGGTACTTACTATTTCAGGAACTTGATTTTCACTTAAGGCAAAGACCTTGTCTAACCTATTTAAATTTTTCACATATCTATTTTTAAGTCTAGGATTTTGTAAAGCCTGTCTAATATCTGTACCATGGCAAATACCAACTATTTTGTCACATCTATCCCTTAATAAATCCAAGGTTAAGGAAGTTAATATCCAAAGATGATGACAAATTATTATATCCGGTTTAATTTCATTATAGGCATTTAATATTTGAACTTTAAAATTATTAAGCCATGTATTAAGCATTTTAGGGGTCATATCCTTGTAACAAGTGCTATTATATGGCATTACATCGCTCATTCCAACAATATGAAAACCCAGTTTGCCATTATTAAAGTGGATTGGAAATTTATTTTCATCAGCTATAATATCAAAATCGTATTCAATACAGTCTTGATGACCATAAATAGCATAGTTTTCATTGTTTTTATTTAATTCTTTTATTAGGTTTGAAAAGTAAACTCCACTTCCAGTTTTAGAGGGAAGTTGAGCTATAATATGCAGAATTTTCATAAAATCTCCTTAATTTATTATGTTTAACTTATAGTCTATGTAGACATTGTCGCCTATTTTAAAGTCCGTATTATTTAAGGTGGTAATTTTTAATAAGTTTCCTCTATTGTCCTTTACCTTGTAATTAATAATTTGACCTGTAAAATATTTTTCCAAAATTATAGCATTAGATTGCTCTGTAGGTTTTTCTATTCTTATTTTTTCAGGACGAATATAATATTTTGAACCATTTTTATCTATTATATTAGATGTTCCAATAAAGTTTAAGGTAAATAGATTATTTGGTTTAAAATAAATATCTTCAGCTGTGCCCATATCGGCAATTTTTCCCTTGTCCATTAATATTATTCTGTCGGCAATGGAAAAGGCTTCCTCCTGGTCATGAGTTACAAAAATTGTTGTTAGGCTTAACTCATTATGGATTCTTTTTATTTCTGAACGAAGTTCAACTCTTAGTAGTGCGTCTAAATTTGAAAGAGGCTCATCTAAAAGCAGTAATTTAGGCTCTACTACTAAACTTCTAGCTAGGGCTACTCTTTGTCTTTCACCACCACTTAATTCATTTATTTTTTTGTTTTCATATCCATGTAATTTTACCAATTCCATCATATTAATAGCCATTGAATAGGCTTGCTTTTTAGCTATATTTTTAAATTTAAGCCCATATTTTATATTTTCAATTACAGTCATATGAGGAAATAGTCCATAGGACTGAAAGACAGTAGAAACCTCCCTGTCCTCAGGAAAGAGATTTGTAATATTTTTATTGTCTAAAATTATACTTCCACTGTTGATTTTAATAAAGCCACCAATACAATTTAATACGGTGGTTTTTCCACAACCACTAGGGCCAAGTAAACATATTAATTCATTTTTATTTATTTCTAAATTAAAATCCTTTAGTATGGTATTTTTGCCATAACTCTTATTTAAATTTTCGATTTTTAAAAACATTATTTCTCCTTTTTGGAAATTATTTTATAATAAAGTCCATTTATTAACAGACAGGTTAGGATAATTAAACAGGATAAAACCGAAGCTACTCCATATTTACCACTTTGAACTACATCAAATAAAACTAAGGTTATAAGTTTTTGTGCAGGATAAACTAAAAATATAATAGAGCCAATTGTTGTCATCGATGATGTAAATCCGTTAACAAAAGTTAAAAACAAACTTTCCTTTGCCATTGGAAGAACTACATCTTTAAAATCATATAGTCCAAAACCACCTAAATCCTTAACGGAATTAGTAAGTTCCTTGTTAATTTGAGAAACTGTAGTTAAATTGGTTTTAGTTGCAAAGGGAAGTACCTTAAAAATCAAATTAAGTACTACTATGTAGACTGTTCCTGTTAACTTCAAGGGAGCTTTATTAAAGGCTAAAATATATCCTATTCCAAAGAAAGTTCCAGGTACTATATAGGGTAGTGTTGCAATAAAGTCTATGAATTTAAAGAACTTTAATTTTCTTATTTGCATATAATATACTATGAATAAACCAAGAAAACTACTTGTAATACCGGCTATTAAGGAATAAACGATACTTCTTATATAGGTCCTTGTAAAATACTGCTTACTATTAATAAAATGTTCTAAAGTAAAGTGTTTTTTTCCACCTATGGATTTAGTAAAGGCAGAAATAAAAATTGAGCTATATTGTATTATTAGTATTCCTAAAAATAGAATTGTAATTATTTTAAAAATATTAAAGATTAAGCCACTTTTGTTAATTACTATATTATTATCTCCATTGGAAAAACTATTGGTGGAAATATTTTTAAAATTGTTTCTAAAAATAATAAATATAATTATTGCAATTGAAAATAGGATTAAATTTACTAAGGCAGATCTATTTATATCCCCTGCAGAAATAATACTTAAGTAGGCTTCTGTAGCTAAAACATTATAGGAACCACCTATTATTGCCGGTGTGGAAAAGTCGGCTAAGCTTCTAATAAAAGTCAGCATAAAAACAACTACTATTCCGGACTTTAAATAGGGTATAACAATATCGGTTATAATATTATTCGTTTTTGCACCTAGGGACCTTGCACTATTAATTGTTGAAGAGTCCATGGTTTTTAAAATACCAATTAAAATTAAGGTATTAAGGGATATAAAACCAACACTTTGCATAAATACAATTCCCGGTAAACCATAGGGATTAATTCTTAAGTGCAACAATTCATAGGTAATAAACCCTCTTCTTCCAAAGAGATTTATATAGGACAAAGAAGAAATAAATGGTGGCGATATTAGGGTTAAAAACAAGGTACCATTTATTATTTTCTTTAGTTTATTCCCCGATATAAACCAATAAATTGCTATTGCCACAGTTACAGTAGTTGTTAAAACTGCTGTTAATGTAGCCATAAGTAAGGAATTATATATTAATTTTTTTTCAGTAATAATAAAGTTAAAAAGTTTAGATAAATTTATACTTCCATTTTCAAATAAAGATTCAATAAAAACGGCTATAAAAGGATATAAAATAAATAAAATTACCACAATTGAAATTGTTAACATAAGAAATTTATCTAAGGTTTTATTAAATAGTTTTTTATTAAACATATATTCTCCAAAAAAATAAGATGGCAAAAGCCATCTTATTAGTTAGTCATTACTTGCCTTACTTCCAGCAATTTCTTTCCATTTATTTAAAATAGCTTCTCTATCAGAGCCAAAAGTTGATAAATCTTCTTTAATTAATTTATCAGCAGGTAAACCTAAGTCAAAGCCTTTAATTCCAGGTTTTATTATTTGAGCTGAATCTTTTCCGTCTAATTTAGCTAATTCTTCTAAATTTTCATCCTCTAACATAAAATCTATAAAAGCTTTAGCAATATCGGCGTTTTCACTTCCCTTAAATACAGCTACTCCTTCCGGAACCCAAGGAATACCATCTTCAGGATAAACAACTGTTAAATTATTTTCTTCTGCTAGGTCAAAAGCTGACTTATCTGCAGGAATTATTCCAACAGCAAATTCTCCTTCGGAAGTTTTTTCTTGAGGATCTTTTCCTCTTTTACCATAAAAGTCTATATTGTTATTTAGTTTTTCAATATATTCCCATCCTTCTTCTTCTCCAAATAAATCAAGTAGTCCTTTAAGGGCTGCATAATTTGTTCCTGAAATAGAAGGGTCACTCATAATAACTTCACCTTTTAGTTTTTCATTAGTTAAATCTGCCCAAGTTTTAGGAATTTCTATATTCTTTTCTTCCATAACATCGTTATTAACTAAAAATCCTACAACAGTAAGGCCCTTTGAGTACCAATATCCTTCAGGATCCTTGTAATTACTGTCAACTTCCTTAGTTAGTTCTGAATTATGAGCTTCTAATAGTCCGTCATCTTTAGCGTCCATAAAGGCATCAAGACCGCCACCAAACCACAAATCAGCCATTGGTGTACCACCTTCAGCTCTTACTTTTGCTAAAACTTCTCCACTGGACATAGACAAAAATTCAACTTTAGAGTTTGTTTCCTTTGCAAATTTATTAAATAAATCTACATATGCATCTGAAGTAGTAACAACATTTAAGGTTCTTCCTTCAAAATCTAAAGTTCCCGCTTCTTCACTACTGTTTGTAGTAACTGCACCTGTTTCTTTATTTGTATCTTTTTGATTACAGGATACTAAAAATAAAGAAAATACTAGTAAAATAATTAAACTTAATTTTGATTTTTTCATAAATCCTCCTAAATTAGCTATATAATATAAATTTATCATTAGAGAAAATATAAGTCAATGAAATTTATTAAAAATCTTAAAAAATTATCTAAAAAACTAATTTATAGTAGTATTATCAAATATTATGAAAAATAAAATACATAATATTTTTTTTAAAAAAATCTTTATGATACAATATTATACAAGAATAAAAATTAAGTAGGTGATGTAATAAGGGTTTAGGCAGACAAATTTATAGGTTTTATTATTTTTATTGCCTGTGACATAAATATATATTTAAAAAAATATTTTGCTACTTTACAATATTAAATTTATTAGTAAAGTAGGTAGTTATTAAATAAAATATTATTAGTATAGAGCTATTTAAAGTTTAAATTCTTAGTTTTAATTAAAGGATTTCCAGTTAATTTTTAATCTTATATCTTAGAGTGGTTTTTATTTCATTATTTCGGAAAATAATTTATGTTCATAAGCAATCTTAAATACTTATAATTGAAGTGTTTTTTATATTATTTATTATAGTGGGTTTTAAATTTTTTTATATCTATTAACTTATAAAAGTAATTTAAAATATAAAATTCATTATGTCTAAATTTGTAATTAAAAACAATATCTACATTAGATTTTATATTCAAAATTAATATAGAGAGAGGGTGACAAATGAAAGTTTTATTAGATAAATTCAAAGAGGTTTCTTTTTCTGTACTACCAATTACATTAATAGTTGTTGTTTTGAATTTTACAGTGGCACCGGTAGAAATGGATTTATTTTTAAGGTTTTTGTTAGGAGCATTTATAATAATTATAGGTTTAGCTGTTTTTTTATGGGGTGCGGAAATTGGTATTTCAGCTATAGGTACTTTAATGGGAGAGTATGTTGCTAAATCAAAGAGTATAAAAAAGGTATTCATAATAGGTTTCGTTCTAGGTTTTTTAATAACAGTAGCAGAACCGGACCTATTGATTTTAGCAAATCAAGTTTCATCGGCAATGGGTGGAGCAATAGCTCCAAACCTAATAGTTGGAGTTGTATCTGTTGGAGTAGGAGTTTTAGTAGCAGCAGGATTTTTAAGAATATTATTTAATGTAAAGTTCAGTAGGGCATTTGCAGTAATATATGGAGTAATATTTTTAATATTTGCCTTTGTATCTGAAGAATTCCAAGCAATTGCTTTTGATGCATCAGGAGCAACAACAGGAGCTATGACAACTCCCTTCATTTTAGCCATGGGTTTAGGGGTTTCAAAACTCAAAGGTTCAAATGCAGGGGAAGAGGACAGCTTTGGTTTAGTAGGAATGGCATCAGCAGGACCTATTCTTGCAGTTATGATAATGAGTTTGGTTTTTGGTGCTGATAAAATTCAAGGTACAGCTGAGGTTTTTGAACCTACCAGGGGGATTTTTGGACCTATTGTAGAGATTTTAGGAAGTACTTTCCTAGAGTCCCTAGTAGCACTTCTACCTATTACATTGTTATTTATAGTCTTTAATTTTGTAATTTTTAAATTAAGAAAAAGAGAATTTCTTAGAATTATGATAGGAATGATATACACCTACCTAGGTTTGGTTCTCTTTTTAACAGGTGTTAATGCAGGATTTTTAGATGTTGCAAGGCTTATAGGATCAAAAGTAGCAGGACTAGACAATGTTTTAATATTTCCTTTACTAGGACTTGTTATAGGAATGGTTGTTGTATTAGCAGAACCGGCAGTATATGTATTATCAAATCAAGTAGAAGAAGTAACAACAGGTTATATTCCTAGAAAGCTTATACTAGCTACCTTATCTATAGGAGTATCCTTAGCGGTATTTTTATCTACATTAAGAATAATAATTCCTGAATTAAAAATTTGGATGATTTTAGTTCCAGGGTTTATAATAGCTATAATACTTAGTTTTTTTGTTCCTCCATTATTTGTAGGTATAGCCTTTGACTCAGGAGGAGTAGCGTCAGGACCAATGACTGCAACTTTTGTTCTAGCATTTACTCAAGGAGCAGCTGATATGATACCTACAGCAGATGTTTTAAGAGATGGTTTTGGAGTAATAGCCATGGTTGCCATGGTACCAATAATAGCAATAATGATACTAGGTTTATTATTTAAATTCAAAACCAAGAAAGAGGGTGTAGAAAGTGTACAATAAAGATATTTCATATAGTGCCTTTTTCGTAGTAGTAGATAAGGGAAAAGCTAGTAAAATATTAGAAGAATCAAAAAAAATAGGAGTAAAAGGTGGAACCATAGTTTATGGTACAGGAACAGCAAGTGGTGGACTATTACATTTATTAGAATTATACGAAATAAAAAAAGAAATTCTAATGATGGTAATACCAAATGATTTAGCGGATAAACTTTTTAATCTATTAAAAGAAGTTTTTCATTTTGAAAAACCAAATAAGGGAATTGCTTTCAATATACTTTTAAAAGATGTAATGGGAAATGTTTGTGAAGAAAATATAGCTAATATTACTAATAGGAGTGAAAAAATGGATTACGAAGCAGTATTTGTAATAGTAGAAAGAGGAAATGCTGATGATGTAATAGAATCTGCAGAAAAATCCGGAGCAAGAGGTGCAACGGTAATACATGGACGAGGTTCAGGTATACATGAAAAAGGTTCATTATTTAATATAGTAATAGAGCCTGAGAAAGAAATAGTATTTATGCTTGTTGAATCCAGTAAAACAAATACAATTGTAGGTAGAATAAAAGAAGATTTAGAAATAGATAAACCAGGAAAGGGAATTATCTTTGTAATGAATGTAGAAGATGCTATTGGTTTAGTAGAATAAAAGAAAATGGATATGCCATGCATATCCATTTTTTAAATTAACTATGATTTTTTTCTTTTTTCAATATAGGATAAAATTAGAGATATTGTAAAGGCAACAAAGGCCAGTATTAATAGAACATAGATTACATAATCAAAGGTATCAAATTTCTCAAAGACGAGTTTGTGACTTTTTTCAACAACAATATATAAACAGAATATAGCCAGTACTACAGATTCTGCAAAATCCTTTGATGGAACTAATTTTGTAGTCTTACTTTTTTTAAGTATTCTAATACTATAAATTCCATAAATTAAACCTAGTCCGGTAAGTATTAGGGCTACAATATAAAAAATCATTTGATTAAATTGACTAGTAGAAAAAACAAAATAAATAGATTCTACTAAACTTATAACAAATAAAATAGAAAATACTATTAACAATCCTAGCTTAACTTCTTTTTTCTTTTCCATTACAATCCTTTCTTTAAATAAAACAAATATTTAACAATGCTACTGATTTTTACTCTATATTATTTTATAGATGAAGTCAATATTTTTTTGTTTGTAACTTTAAAATCATTATTAATAAAAAAACTCCAACTATTTTATGTTGGAGTTTAAAAAACAAATATTTATTTTAACTTCCGGATATAAGTAATCCGATTTGAGCTAGAATAGCTGAGCCTAAATAGGTACCTATAAATACAAAAACAGCAACTATAGCTATTTTCCAAGAGGATTTAGAAAGATCCTTTAAACTGTTGGCTACTGAAACACCGGCAAAAGCCAATATAGGTGTTGTTATAGAAAGAAAATCTACACCGTTAATAGCGTTAACAAAAAAGTCGGATATTAAACAACATATAAAAGAAACTACAGAAACCCAACCTAAAATAGGGAAATCCGCTAATATTTTTATATTTGTCTTTTTTACTAAATTGGAAATTATAACTCCTAAGAAAGAAAATAACCATAAAACTCCCAAACCTATAAAGGTTTGACTAGTAATAGGAGTAGCATCTTTTTTGAAAAGTAACTTTATCCATTGGGTAAACAATATTAAGCAAGCACTTAATATTAAAATTGTTCCCGCTTTTATATATTCTTTTTTTGTCATTATTTATCCCCCTTATTTCTAGTTAGGAAATTATACATTTTACGTTGAAGAGGTACTGCTAAAAATACCATTGTATATGTACCTAAAAAACTTGTTAGTAATTGACTGGCAGCTGCATAAGAACGAATAACTTCAGCATTATCAGGTAAAACAGCAACTAAAGCTGAAGATGAAGCAGCCATCATACTTGCAGATCCAACACCGGAACTCATAGCTAAGGCCCTATAGTCAAAATTAAGGGATAGTAGTACTGGAGCAAATATACTAAAGAAGATAGAACCAAAAATAGTTCCTATTAAGTATAATGTTAATACTCCTCTGCCTTCTGGTGAGTCTAGTGTATATTTTTCAGAAATATAGGCTAACTCCCCTTCCCTTCCCAGTCCTAATGTAGAGCCAATTGCTTCTCTTCTAAGGCCTAGTAGGATGGCAACGGGAAGTCCTAAGACTACAGTACCTAGATTTCCTAATTCCTGTAGTAAAAATACCCAGCCTAATTTTAATATTTCTCTAATTTGAGGAGCAACATCTGCACCGTATCGAGCCATTAGAGGCAACATAATAAAAAGTAAATATTTACTTGAAAATTCTATATTATTATTGGTGTATATTTTTTTTAGTATACCCTTTCTTATTTTAGGAATACCTAAAATCATAGCTATAGTAACTGCAAAAACCAAAGGTAAAATGCTAATTGTAACTTTTCCCAGCACTATTGTTTGTTTACCAATACCTTCAGCTATAACAATAACTATTAAGACAAAGGCAATTAAAATAGCTAAATCCTTAAATGTTTTTTTATCCTTTTTCATACAAACTCCTTTATATTTCATCAATTAATTTTTTATATTCATTATATGTTCTTTTATATAATTTGCTAGGGTCAATATTTCCATTTAAGTTTTCAAATAATCTTTCTAAATATTTTGGAAAGGTATTTAGAACAAAATTTTCATCGTCTAACTTAAAATCGTCTCCATGAATAGTTCCCTTAAAACCACCATAGCTTATTTGAGCACAAGGCATAATATAGGACAAATCTCCAATATCTCCAGCTGCTGCAATATCTCCCCTGTCATCAATTAATGCTAAAGTATCTGAAAACTCATTATATGTATCCATGGCAAAAGAACTTAAATAATCATTTTGTACAAAAGGTAAATAGCCCATATCCGTTTCTATGGTAACGGTACCACCAAGGGAGTAGGCAGAGCCTTCTGCAATTCTATCGAGCTTTTTAGACATTTCCTTCATATATGGAATGGTTTTACAACGTAAATCTGTTCCTATTTTCACTTCATTAGGAATAACATTTGTTGACATATCTGCGTCCATAATAATAGGGTTTATTCTAATGGATTGGGTGTCAATAAATTGTTGTCTACTTAATCCAACTCCAACATTAAATAAGGTAGACATACTATAGGCATTAACTCCACTAAAAGGGTCAAATCCTGCATGGGATGTTTTACCTTCAAAAGTATAATACTTATACATAAAGCCGGCTAAGTTACAATATAATTCAATTGTAGGTTTGTCAAAGTCCTCTCCAATTGAATGTACACAATAAACAGCATCAATATCATCAAAAATACCTAGACGCATAGCTTCAGCCTTTCCACCTAAATGAACGATTTCACCTTTCTCAACAAGTTCTTTACGGTAAGGCAAATCTACATATTCTTCAGCTGGAATGAATATAAAGCAGAGATTATAGTCCCAGTTTTTATATTTCTCATTTGTAATAAGTCTTTGATATAGAGCCAGAGCAACGGTTATTTGTGTAAAATGTCCACAGTTATGGGCAGCACCTGTTTCTGGATCAGCATTAAAATGAGAAGGAGCATAAACAGCGTCAAGTTCAGCTAAAAAACAAATAGTTTTATTCTTATCCCTAGACAGATAGGTTTTAATTCCCGTTTTAGAGAAAATTTCAATATCAGCATTGGGATTTAAAAACTTAAGTTCATCTTGAACTTTTTTAGAAGTTTTAAATTCTTTAAATCCCAGTTCAGGATTGTTAAATAAATCTTCTGTTAATTCTGTAATTCTTTTAAAATAATCCATCTTTTCCTCCTATGAAATATGAAAAATATATTAACAATATATGCTAATATACTAATGTTACCACAATAATGAAAATAGTAAATAAATACTTATGAAAAGTTTTATAAAATGTTGATAAATAGACAAAAAAACACGGTTAATTATATAAATATAAAATATTTTAGGGAATAATAACTATAATATTTTATATAAATAAGTAAATAATATATTTAATAATTATATATAATTTAAGATAAAATCGAAAAATATTATTGGAAATTTTTAATTAGAAAATGACCTTTAAATAAAATGTTTTTTCTATTTTTGTATTATTTCATAGATGATGACAATATTTTTTTGTTTTTTTAAATACCGAAAAATGACGGTTTGCATATTTATTACTTATTAAATATGATATAATTTCATTGTTAGATAATACTTTTTTTCAAATTTAAGGGGGAACTATTGTTTACTTTAAGGGAATTTTATGAAGCTGATTCCATAAAAGATGCTTACGATATTTTGACTAAGTCAAAAAGGAATATGGTCTTAGGTGGAAATATGTTTTTAAAGATGAGCAATAAAAAATTAGGTGTAGGAATAGATTTATCTAACTTACATTTAAATAAAATAAATATTAATGACAGAATTATTTCAATAGGTACATCTGTAACTCTATCTCAATTAGAGGAAAATAGCTTTTTAAAAAGTTATTCAGGTGGAGTTATAAAAAAAATGATAGAAACTATATCTTCAAAACAATTGCGTAATATGGCAACAGTAGGTGCTTCTGTATATGCAAATTATGGATTTTCCGATATAGTTCCTGTTTTTTTGGCTTTAAATGCAAGGGTGCATCTATATAATGATGGTTGGATGAATTTATCCGATTTTGTAAATAGAAAGAAAACATCAGGAAACAGAGATATTTTAATAGAAGTGGAAATCCCTATTGAGGAGAGCTTTGCATATTATACAGGTGTAAGGGCTACTGCTGGGGATTTTTGTATTTTAAATTTAACTCTATCAAGAATAAAGGATGAATTTAAGGTAGTTGTCGGGTCCAGACCAATGAAGGCGGTAATTGCAGAAAGGACTTCTGAATATATTACAGAACATTACGATATTTTAACCTTTGATGATCTTGTAAAAAATGCCGGAGAAATTCTTATTAATGAAGTTGAGTTTGGAACTAATATGAGAGGGTCAAAGGAATATAGAACACATTTATCAAAAGGGTTACTTCAAAAGGCATTAAAGGAGGTTTTAAATGAAAATATCGCTTATGATTAATGAGAAAGAGTATGTTACTCATGTAAAACCTGAAGGAATGCTAATTGATGTATTAAGACATTTAGGATTTACTAGTGTAAAAAGAGGGTGTGACTCCTCAAGTTGTGGACTTTGTACAGTCTGGGTTGATGGTGTTCCAATTTTATCCTGTGGATATTTGGCTTTAAGGGCCTTAGGGAAAAGTATTACTACTATAGAAGGTGTACAGGAAGAAGCTAAAAAGTTTGGGACTTTTTTAGCCGAAGAAGGTGGAGACCAATGTGGTTTTTGTAATCCTGGTTTTATAATGAATGTTATAGCCTTAAAAAGACAGAATAAAAAATTTACCGATGAGGAAATTAAAACATATTTAATGGGAAATCTCTGTAGATGTACAGGCTATGCTAGTCAAATGCGAGCTATACAGAAATATTTAGAGGTATAAATATGGGAAACATAGGAAAAAAGATAAAAAAAATAGATAGTGAAGCTATAACTTTAGGTAAACCTATATATACAGAAGACTTAGCTATTAAAAATACCTTATGTGTAAAACTTTTAAGAAGTCCTTATGCTAATGCAATAATAAAGAGTATAGATAAATCCAGAGCTGAAAGAACTGTTGGCGTTGAAGGGGTTTTTACCTATGAAGATGTTCCTAAAAACAGATTTTGTATGGCTGGACAAACCTATCCGGAATTATCGCCATATGATAGGTTATTATTGGATAAACATGTTAGATATGTTGGAGACCCTGTAGCTATTGTTGTTGCTGCAGATGAAAAAATCTGTAACAGGGCCTTAAACTTAATTAAAGTAAAGTATGAGGTTTTAGAACCTTTATTGGATTTTGAAAAAGCAGAAGAAAGTCATATAAAAGTACATTCAGAAGAAGATGGAACTTTTTTTAAAGGTTCTAAGGATTTTGTAAAATACGATCTTTCAAAAAACATAGTTGGAGAAATAAATAAGGTATTTGGAGAAGATCCTGAAAAAACTTACGAAAAGTCTCCAGTAAAAATAGAAGAAGAATATACAATGCAGGAACAAGCCCATAGTATGATGGAAACCTATAGGTCCTATTCGTATTATGACCATTTAATGCGACTTACTGTTATAACATCTACTCAAGTTCCCTTTCATATAAAAAGACAGTTATCAGTGGCCTTGGGAATTCCTTCATCGAAAATTAGAATAATAAAACCTAGAATTGGTGGAGGCTTTGGTGGTAAACAAACATCTGTAACGGAAATATACGCAGCTTTTGCAACGATGAAAACCGGTAAGCCCTGTATGATTAAACTTTCAAGAAAAGAAAATTATACAGCTTCAAATACAAGACATAAAATGAGAGTTAAGGTAAAAATTGGGGCAGAAGAAGACGGTACTATAAATGTAATTGATTTAGACGCCTTGTCAGATCAGGGAGCTTATGGCGAACACGCCTTTACTACTTTAGGCCTTGTTGGTGACAAATCCCTACCTTTATATAATAAGTTAAAATCTGCAAGATTTCATGGGAAAGTAGTTTATACTAATAAGGTTCCTGCTGGAGCTTTTAGAGGTTATGGAGCGACACAAGGTTGTTTTGCTGTTGAATCGGCAGTAAATGAATTAGCTAAAAAAATCAATATGGACCCAACGAAATTAAGACTTAAGAATATTACAAAGGAAGGGGAAACAACTCTTGCCTATAATCAAAATATTTTAAGTTCCAAGCTGGAACAATGTATTTTAAAAGGTAAAGAATTAATAGATTGGGAAGAAAAATATCCATTTAAGGTTTTATCAAATGGTAATATTCGCTCTGTAGGAATGGCTATTACAATGCAAGGGTCGGGAATTGCCAATATTGATACTTCAACAGTAAATATAAAGTTAAATGAAGAGGGAGACTTTTCACTTTTAATTAGTGCAACAGATAACGGTGCCGGAGCAGATACTGTTTTAAGTCAAATGGCAGCGGAAATTTTAAAATGCAAGATAGATGATATTATTACAATTGCCGCCGATACGGACATTACTCCCTATGACCCTGGCTCCTATGCGTCAAGTGGTGTATATGTAACAGGAGGAGCAGTAGTTAGGGCTGCTAATAAATTAAAGAGAAATATTTTAAAAGAGGCCTCAGAAAAAACAGGCATTTATTTTGGAGATATGGACCTTATTAATGGAATGATTATGACTAATACAGGAAAAGAAGTTATGTCATTAAAGGATTTGGCAGAGGAATTAAGCTCCGGTGCTGAGGGAAAAACCATAATGGGTTCAGGTTCCTTTGGTTCAGACACATCTCCACCACCATATGTAGCAGGATTTGCAGAGTTAGAAACAGATATTCTAACTGGTCAGGTAAAAGTAGTAAATTATGTTGCAGTAGTAGATTGTGGTACGGTTATTAATGAAAACTTAGCAAGGGTTCAAGTTGAAGGTGGAGTTGTACAGGGAATAGGTTTAGCCTTATATGAAGATGTTGTTTATTCAAAAGAAGGAAGACTTTTAACTGATGAATTCTTACAATATAAAATTCCAACAAGAAAAGATATAGGTGAATTAACAATAGATTTTCAAGAAAGTTATGAGCCAACAGGACCATTCGGTGCTAAATCCATTGGGGAAGTAGTAATAAATACACCAGCTCCTGCAATAAATGGGGCTTTATTAAATGGCATTGGAAGCCAATTTAGTAAATTACCAATTAAAGGAGAACATGTACTAAAGAAAATAATAGGATATTAATATTAGGCAGTCATATATATGGCTGCTTTTTTGGTATAATAAGTAAATAGTATTAAATTTCTTGTAAAATAATAGGTATTATATATAAGAACCTAAAAAGGAAAATAAAATGAAAAAATATTATAAATATAGTACAGATTTATGTGATTTATATATAGCAGAGGAAAATTCCCATATAACAAATATTAGTTTTTCGAAAAATTTTGAAGGGGAGCTTCTAGAAACAAAACTTATAAAAGAAGCCTTTAAACAAATAGAAGAATATTTACAAGGAAAAAGAAAGGAATTTAATCTACCTTTAGAAACAAAGGGGACAGATTTTCAAAATAGGGTTTGGAATTCTTTAAAGAAAATTCCCTATGGTAAAACTTTCTCCTATAAAGATATAGCTGTAGATATAGGCAATGAAAAAGCTTCCAGAGCAGTTGGAAATGCAAATAATAAAAATCCTATAGTAATAGTTATTCCATGTCATAGGGTAATTGGAAAAAATGGTAAACTTGTAGGATATGGTGGAGGAATTTCCATAAAGAAAAAATTATTGGAATTAGAGGAAAAGCATAGTGAAAATAAAGGTACTAAATAGAGATTTTGCTGTTTGCAAGGTAGAAGATTATAAATACGTAGACTTAAATGACGATTTTATTTTTATTGGAAAGACCAATGAAGAGAAATCCTTAGTTTGTGAAGAAAAAAATCTTCCATTAAATGCTAGGGAAATTGAAAGAGGTTGGAAGTCTATGGTAATAGAAGGGGTTTTGGATTTTTCACTAGTTGGAATAATAGCTAAAATTTCACAGATATTAACTAACATCAAGGTTTCTATATTTGTTATTTCCACCTTTAATACAGATTATATTTTAATAAAAAAAGAAGAGCTTAAAAGAGCTATAGAGGAATTAGAAAGAAATGGCTATGAAATTGCAGAGGAATAAAAAAATGTTAATAAAGTATTTTTTATTATTTCTTGTACTTGTTTTTATAATTTTTACTATATATGAAAATTTTAGCCTTGGAATAACAGAAATTACTTATGAAAATAGTAAAATTCCAAAGAGTTTTAATAATTATAGAATTTTACAAATATCCGATTATCATAATAAAAAATTTCTCCAAGAAGATTATTTCTTAAATAAGGTTAAAGCCACAAAGCCAGATATTATTTTTATTACTGGCGATATTATTAATAGTAGAAACCCTAAATATGAAATAGTGGAAAAAACCTTAGAGGAAATAATAAAAATAGCACCTGTTTATTATGTTACAGGAAATCATGAGTCAAGATTAGAAGAATTTCCACAATTTATAGAAAAAATGAAAGATATTGGAGTAGAAGTTCTTGAGGATTCTTCCTTAGAAGTGGAAAAGGAAAATTCTAAAATAAATATTATAGGACTTAATGACCCACAATATTATGGGAAAAAGCATTTGTTTAGCAAATTAAAGGACCTAATAAAGGAAGATGAATTTAATATTTTATTATCCCATAGACCTGAGTATTTTAAAGAATATGTAAAAACCGGTGTAGATTTAGTCTTTTCCGGTCATGCCCATGGTGGTCAAATAAAAATTCCCTTTATTGGAGCAATACTAGCACCAAATCAAGGGATTTTGCCAGCTTATGTAGAAGGTTTACATAAGAAAGATAATACAAGTTTAATAATTAGTAGGGGAATAGGCAGTAGTTTAATACCAATACGAGTATTTAACCAAGGGGAATTAGTCCTTGTAGAAGTAAAGAGCAGGTAAATTACACTGGAATAAATTGGAGTAGAAGATGAAAGCAACAGCATTTATATTAATGATTATTACAATAGTTTCAAAAATTTTAGGATTTTTTAAAGGTATACTCCTTGCTTATTTTTTTGGAACAGGAAAGGTAGCAGATGCCTTTAATTTTTCATTACAAATACCAACAATTATATTTGCATTTATAGCATCGGGGATATCAACGGGCTTTATTCCAATTTATAAAAAATTGGAAAAGGAAGAAGGCTCTTTAATAGCAAATAGATTTACTAGTAATTTAGGAAATATTAGTATTGTACTAGGTATAATATTCTTGGTTTTTTCTGAAATATTTGCAGGTGCCGTAACCAAAATATATAAATTTACTCCTGCAACCTATAATTTAGCAGTAAATTTTTTAAGAATTACCTTAATAAGTATTGTTGCAACATCGTTATCTACTGTATATAGAGGATATTTAAATGCAAAAGGGGAATTTATAGTTCCCGCCTTACAAGTATTTATTTTAAATATTTTTATTATAATAGCAATAATACTTGGTGCAAAAATTAATATTTATCTACTTCCTATAGGACTTTGTATTGGTACTATTGTGCAGTACATCCCTTATATTCCGGCTGTAAAAAGGACAGACTTTAAGTGGACAGCAAAAATTGACTTAAAGGATGAAAATATAAGAAGGATGATTTACCTAGCCCTACCGGTAATATTTGGAGTATCTATTAATAGTATTGGAAACTTAATAGACCAAGGCCTAGCTACTTACTATTTATCAGATGGTGGGTTGTCTATTATGTACTATGGTTCACAGTTAAGTGAATTGGTAAATGCAGTAGTAATAGGGGCAGTGTCAACTGTAGCCTATACTACCTTAAGTGAAAATGCTGCAGAAGGTAAAATAAGTAAATTTAAAAACAGTATACTATCATCTTTAAATTCAATGAATATTTTAATATATCCAGCTATAGTAGGTTTAATTATATATGCTGCACCTATTGTAAATGTAGTTTTTAATAGAGGGGAGTGGAAACCAGAGGCTACTCCACTAACTATTTTAACCTTACAATTCTATTCCCTAGGATTAATTGGAATAGCTTTTATGAATATATTCTCCAAGGCTTTTTTCTCCTTAAGAGATACAAGAACGCCAACTATAAACTCCCTATTGACCTTAATCATAGACTTGGTTTTAAGTGTTATGGCAGCTAATATTATTGGCCTACCGGGACTTGCCTTGGGAACATCCCTAGGTTCTATAATTGGAGCTGGAATGTTAATAATTAGGCTTAGGAAAAAAATTGGGAAATTTAATGGAACTAAAGAATTTATTATAGAAAATCTAAAAATGATAGTAGCAAGTTTAATAATGGGAGCTATTTCCTACTATATATATAACTTATTAGTAGGTAGAATAGCATCAATACTTAGTTTAATAATTGCCATTGTTGTGGCAGTAGTAGTTTATTTTCTTTTAATCTATATATTTAAAGTAGAAGAACTGGAAAATATACTAGGAGGATTTAAAAATAAAATAAATAATATTTTGAAGAAATAAGATTAAAAGACGTGGAAGAGCCACGTCTTTTTAAATTTCTACAATGCCTGTTGCTATAAAAATAGTAAATAAAATAGAGCATATAGCTAAAATTAAAGTCCATATGGACAAAAAGAAAGCTAGAAAGGAATAACTTTTCTTATCCTATATTTTATCGGAATATATTTTTTATTTGAAGTTAAATCATCAGCTAAGGGTTTTACAAAAAGATATTTCTTAAAATTATATAGGATAAAAGTTAAAAATATAATAGAAAGTATAGGTAAAATAGTTAATAAAATCATCTTCATACAAGCTCCTCTAAAGAATTATATTACTAAAAGCATTACTTTAGTCATTAAGTGTGAAAAAGCATTGAAATCATAGATGATATAGTGTACTATTAAATAGATACAAAAGGGAGGTATAATATGTTAGATGTTATTGGACTTAGTAAAAAATATAATAAGACATTAGCAGTAGATAATGTTAGTTTCGATATACAAAGTGGTACAGTTGGAGTATTAATTGGACCAAATGGCTCAGGTAAATCTACAATAATAAAGTCTATAGCCGGACTTTTAAGATACACTGGAGAAATAAAAATAAACAACTTAGAAAATAAAGACATAGAGGCAAAAAAGGTATTTGGTTATATTCCTGAAATACCGGCAATGTTTCCTCTGTTAACAGTAAGAGAGCATATAGTATATATTTTAAAGGCCTATGGTTTAGAAATAGATAATGAAAAAATTGATTACCTCTTAAAAAGATTTGACCTAACAGACAAACAGGACAAATTAGGAGATGAACTTTCAAAAGGTATGATGCAAAAAGTTAGTATATGTTGTGCCCTAGCAGTTGAGCCGGAGGTTATTATGTTAGATGAACCAATGGTTGGTTTAGACCCTAAGGCAATTAAAGAGTTAAAAATCATAATAAAAGAATTAAAGGAAAAAAATTGTACTATTTTAATAAGTACCCATATGCTTGAAATGGTTGAGGATATTTGGGATATGATGATACTTATGAAAGAGGGAAGAAAGGTTGGACAATATTATAAAAATCAAATGGGAGACAAGGACCTGGAGGAATTATTCTTTGAACTAACAGGAGAAGAAGATGAATAGGGGATTTTTATATTATTATAAGAGAACTTTTATTAACAGATTAAAGAATTTTAAAAGAAAACCTTTAAAGAGCATAGGAATGATTTTCCTTGTACTGTATTTTATTATGCTACCATTCTTTTTCAAAGGAGCAATTGAAACCTTTAGTTTAAACAATGCTAAAGGCTATATTGCAATTTATACAGTAGTAGCAATATTTTTAGGGATGCCCTCAACCTTATCTTATTTAAAGAGAAAGGGCCTTATATTTAAAGAGGCAGATATTAACTTTATTTTTTCAGGTCCAACTTCACCAAAATCCATAATAGTTTATGGAATGGCAAAAAACTTATTGGTATATGTTGTTGAATATATTATATATTTTATTGCAGCAGTATTTATTTTTAACATTCCGCTTTTAAAAGCTCTAATAATTGCAATAACAGGATTGGTTTTTTCAAATCTTATACAAATATCCTTAGCAGTTATAATGTATGGAAATGAAAGTTTAACAAACAAGGGAAAGAATATTATAAAGTATCTTGTATTTGGAATACTTTTGGTTATTATGACCTTACTAGCCTATAAATTATTACAAGAGGGTTTAAGTGTAAAAAATGTTATGAATTTCCTAACAGGAGATCTTATATTAATAATTCCTATATTCGGTTGGGAAATAGGATTTCTAAAACTTGTTTTAATAGGACCTAGTACCTTTAATATTATAGCCAGTGTTTTATACTTTACTTCAGCCCTAGTACTATTTATTATAGCTAAGAAAATGAAATCCACCGGACAATTTTATGAAGATGCCATGTCCTTTGCAGAAGAATATGAAAAAGCAATAGAGAAAAGTAAAGATGGCGGTATTCACATAGTAGGGGGGAAAACAAAGGCTAGAAAGATAGATTTTTCTACTAAGGGAAAATTGTCAAAGGCAATTTTTTACAAACAAGTAGATGAATTTAAAAAAATCTCCCTATTAAGCAGGTATGGAAAAGCTATAATATTTTTAGCCATAAGTGTAATTTTTGGAATAATATTTAAAATGGAAGATGCGGAAATCGATGTAAAAACTATGGCAATTGTCATTTATGGAGCATCGGCATATATGGCAATATTTTTTAGCAAGATGAATTCTTGGAGAAAAGAATTTGATAATTACTATATATATTTAATTCCGGACACTAGAAGAAATAAGGTGTTTTACGCCACACTACTACAAAATATAAAGAATTTAATACAGGGACTAGCCCTAGTATTACCAATTAATATAATATTTGGATTACCCTTATACCTTATTCCCTTAAATGCAATACTGTATTTTATGGTTCATGCCACAATACTATATGTAGACTTAATATTACGAGAAGTGCTTGGTGGAAAAATCGGTAAGACAATTACAGAATTTATAATGCTAGGGGTAGACATGCTGGTTCTGGTACTGGGAGGTTTCCTTTTAGGTCTTTTCATTAGTATTACTGAAAATATTTTTGTAGTATATTTAGTAGTATTAGCATTTTTATTTATTATGTCCTTTATAGGCTTAAGCTTAAGCTCAAAACTATATGGAAATATGGAATTTGTAAATGAGGAATAGTCTATGGCTCTGCCATAGGCTTTTTTTATTGTATTTTTTGGAAGTCTATAGGAGAGAAGCAAATTATTTATAATATTCATAATTAGGATTAGTCAAAAATTTGTTTTTGTATATATAGGTTAACAATTTGGAACAGCTTAATATTAGTTTGGAAAGAAACTTAGATTATTACAATATTAGTTTAAAATAATATTATAGGTAAAAATAGGAATCCTATAACAAGATTTGTTAGGATATTGTAAGGTTAAATTAACTAATTTGTAAATTATTGGACAATATTATTTATTATAATATATTTATAAGATAAAATAAGGGGGAAAGAAAATGAAAAAGAAATTTGCCTTGTTAACTTTTTTAGTTTTTATTACAATGGTATTTTTCGGTTGTAGTAATAATAGTAATAAAGAGACAGAAAATAATTCCGATATTAGTAACGAAGAAAAAATTAAGCAATTGGAAAGTTTAAATAAAGACTATGAAGAAAATTTTAAAAGCCTTGAAAAGTTTATTGAAAAAACCTTAAGCTATTTAACAGAGGAAGAAATTAAAGAGCTAGCTAAGAATGAAGTTAAGTATAATATACTTATTGATGATAAGGAAATTAAAGATAATTTTATTATAGTAGGTAAAAAAGATTTTAAGCTTGTATTTAATGAAAAGATATTAGGCGGAGCTATTATAAATACAAAAATTAATAATTTAGGTCTACTTGAAGGTAATAGATATGAAGAACATATGAAAATAGTTGGTACAGATAAATATGAAACCAATTATGGTTCAGGAACTATTGTTAATGCTGTAGAATATGATTTTAAAGATATTGCATCGGATACGGAATTTCACTTGGAATTAAGTAAGGAATTACAAGAAAGACTTGGACTTGAAAATAATATTATTAGGGTTAGTGTAAAATATTAAAAGTAGCTATTTTATTTAAGTAGCTACTTTTAATATATTTATTAATTTTTAAAATAATATTTTTTACCTATAAGGCAATTAAAGATTTCTGTTAGGCAATAAACACTGTATGGTCAAGGAGAATTTTAACTCCTATTAAAATAAGGATTATTCCACCGGCCATTTCAGCATATTTTTGAAATATAGAGCCAAACTTAAAACCTATAATAACAGCCAGAAAAGAAAATAGAAATGTTGTTATGCCAATGGTAATAGTTGGTATAAAAATAGCTATTCCGGCAAAGGCTAGGGATATTCCAACAGCTAAAGCATCTATACTTGTAGCTATGGAAAGCATAAGCATTTCCCTTAAATCTATTTTTACATCATGTTTTTGACAACCACAATTTTCTTCTGTTTGAAAGGATTCATATAGCATTTTACCACCAAGTATTGCCAGTAAAATAAATGCAACCCAATGATCTATACTTTCTAGAATATGGCTAAATTGACTTGCTAAAGCCCATCCTAGAAATGTCATAATTGCCTGAAAACCACCGAAAAATAAAGCGATTATTAAGGCAAATTTAGTTGAAAATTTTTTTAAACTTAAACCCTTGCAGACGCCTACAGCAAATGCATCTGCAGATACTCCTACTCCTAATAAAAGTATGGCACCAAAACTCATAATATCTCTCCTTATAATATAAAAAGAATAGTGTGTTGATATTATCACGAAGAACAGTCATAGTCAATATTTATATTTAATATTAACAATAATCTTTGTTTATAAATTATTATTAATAGGCTATAATTAAGAAGTTGTAATAAGCCTAACTATTAGTTTTGCTTAAGCTAAGAAAAATTTAAAAATTTTTAAATTAAATTCAAAGTAAATAAGGAAATATATGACTAGTAGGCGTTGAAATTTAATGAAAGATTTAAATGTTGGGAGGTATATGAAAAAATATGAAAAAAATTTTAATTATCTTGGTATTAATAACCACTTTGGTAATTAAAGTACCTGGCTCTTTTGCCAGTGAAGAATTTACTGAAATTACAAGGATTAGTGGTAGTAATAGATATTTAACATCTGTAGAATTTTCTAAAAATAATTTTTCTAGTTCAGAATTTGCTGTTATTACAAGTGGCCAGGATTTTCCAGATGCTATTTCAAGTGGAGCATTGGCACAAATACTAAAGGCACCAATCCTACTAGTAGAAAGTAATAGTATGGCTAATGAAGTAAGAAATGAAATAGAAAGATTAGGAGTCAGTAAGCTATATGTAGTTGGTGGAGAAAGTAAAGTTAGAGAGAATTTAATTAAAACTTTAAATATTGACTATGAAAGACTAGCTGGAAAAGACCGTTATGAAACAAGTGAGAAAGTTTTAGAGAAATTTGAAGAAATAAATGGACTAGTTGAGGAAAATATAATAGTGGCAGGAGGAAATGATTATCCAGATGCCCTATCTGCTAGTTATTTAGCTAAGGAGTTAAATAAACCAATACTTTTAATAAATGGTGAAAGCAAGTATTTAGACAGGGCTAATTATGCTGTTGGCTCTTTAAAATCTTTAAATTTAAAGGAATTTAAAGGGGAGTTAATTTACGGTTCTGACAGATATGATACTTCTCTAGCTGTTATAAAATACTTAGGAAAAGAAAATAGTGAAATAGTAGTTAGTAGTGGAATAGATTATGCAGATGCTTTAGTAGCTTCTTCTCTAGGCAAACCAATATTATTATCAGGATATAAGGGATTTTCTCGAGCAATAATAAAATATATAGGAGAATTATCTCCTGCGAATGTAGTATTTACAGGTGGAGAAAAGTTATTACCTAAATACCTAGAAGATCAAATTATTGGTAGCATAGATTATAATTTTGAAAATGCAACTTTACCAGAGCCAATGGAATCAAATACAAGTGGTAAGGTTATGATATTTACCTATCATGATGTAGGGGAAGAAGAACATAGGTATCAAAGAACTCCAGAAGGTTTAAAATATGATATTTTAAATTTATATAAAAAGGGTTATTTACCTGTTTCATTAAAGGATTATATGAATGGTGAAATAAATATACCTAGTGGATATACTCCCTATGTTATGACCTTTGATGATGGAAATAGAAATAAATTCAATATATTGGAAAATGGTGAAATTGATCCTGATTCATCCTATGCAATTTTAAAAGAATTAGATAGAAAATTAGAATATTATAATCCTTATGCTACATTTTTCATTAGTGGGAAAATACCTTTTGAGCAAAAGGAATATATAGAATATAAGTTTAAGCTAATGATAGAAAGTGGAATGGATATAGGAAACCATACAATAAACCATATAGATTTAAAGGAAAATCCAACTAAAATAGAGGAAGAAATAGCAACTCAAAAGGCTAATCTAGAAAAATACCTTCCAAATGGTTATGAAGTAAACACATTAGCAATACCTTTTAGCAGTGTCTTTAATGGTAGCGGATATAATAGATTAATTAGTGGAATATTTAATGGAGTTAAATACAATAATATTGCAATAGGTATTGGAGGCTGGGCTCCAGATGATTATCCGAATAAGTCAAACTATAATTTAGTTTCAAGAATTCCAGGTACTAGAATAGATGTTGATGGTTATGGAATGTATGATTTTATAGATTATTTTGATAAAAACCCTAGTGAAAGGTATGTGAAATAAAGTTACAATTTTTCTAAGAATAGTATTTTAAAGCCTATATTATATATTGTATAGTATAATATAGGTGAGGTGAAAAGATTGAAAAAGAATAAGAAAATTAAAATATTAATAGTTGTAACAATTTTAGCCATGACCTTAGTAGCTTGTAAAGGTAAAGGAACTACAGAAATAAAAGCAACAGTTGAAAAGGAAGTAGAAACAGAAGCTGTTGAAACTAAACCCTTAGAAATTAATCCTACAGAAACTAATGTAAATTCAACAGTAAAAATGACCAATGATGATATTGATGATTTACTAGATTTATTAGAGGACACTGGTGATGTAGACGATGATAAAGTAAACGATGAATTAGAACTAGTTGATTTAGCAGAAGATTGGATTTCAGAACTAGCAGAAATGAATATTAATATAGATGAAATAAAACAATATACAAAAGATTGGTTAACAAGGGAAGAAGAAAAGGAAGTACTTAGATTTAAAGAAGTATTTCCAAAATTAAATGATTACGCTTTAGGATTAATCAATGGGGATGCTGCTATTTTAGAATTATATAGCAGAACAGATGATGATGGCGATGAAAAATTAGATGATGAAATAGTAACACAAGAGCAGTGGACAGAAGTATATAATGGAATAATGTCACTTATTTAGTAGAGAAAAGCATTTGATTTAATCAAATGCTTTTTAATTTATAGTTTTTTATTATATAATATAATACATAAAAAAATTTATTAATATGGAGAAGATATTATGATAGGAATAATTGATGTTGGTGGAGGAATGAAGGCTATTTACAGTGCCGGGGTCTTAGATTATTGCCTAGATAAAAAAATATATTTTGATTATGCTTTAGGAGTATCAGCTGGAAGTGGTAATTTAACAACCTATACAGCAAGACAAAGAGGTAGAAATTATACATTTTACATTGATTATGTTTTTAGAAAAGAATATATGAGTATTAGAAATTTCATAAAAAAAGGAGAGTATTGCGATTTAGATTATCCCTATTCCGTTTTATCCAATGAAGATGGTGAAAATCCTTTAGATTATGACACTTTTATAAAATCTAAAACAAATTTAAATGTAGTTGCTACAGATGCAGAAACAGGAAAAGCAGTGTATTTTAATAAAAAGGAAATGAAAAGAAATGATTATTGGCTCTGTAAAGCCTCTAGTACAATTCCAATAGTAAGTAAGCCCTTTGTAAGGGATGGGAAAAGATATTATGATGGTGGTATAGCCGACCCTATTCCAATAAAAAAGGCCTTAGAAGATGGATGTGAAAAAATTATAATAGTATTATCGAGACCAAAAAACTTTAAAAAGTCACTAAGAAAATCCGATAAAATGTCGAAAATAATATTAAAGAAATATCCTGAAACAGTAGAGGCAATTTATAATAGGGCCAATAAATATAATAGGGTTTTAAATAAGGTATTGACCGATGAAAAATTAAGAAATAAGGTTTTAATTCTTGCACCAACAGATAATTTTGGTGTAGATACCTTATCTAAGAAGAAAGATGAATTAAATAGACTTTATTATATGGGTTATGATGCTGGAGAGGAAATAGAGGAATTTCTAAGTATTTAAAGTTAAGGCAGTTATATTTAAATAGATTTTTCAATAAATTCTAGACATATAGGCATCTTAAAATCACCTTGAAGAATTAGTAGAAAACCAATTTTTCAAGGTAATTTTTTTATAAAATTTTTGAATTTTCTATTCGAAAAATTCATTGGCAAATTCAATATTACCTCTTAATACAGCCATGCTGTTATTTAAATCTATAGCCATAAAAATATCGTCAGGTATATGGAAAGGTGGGTTTGCTCCAAAATAAGAAGCTGGCAGGTAGCCGAATTTTGGAAAATAACTTTCATATCCTACTACAACTATGAAGTTATAGCCTAACTTTTTTGCTATTTCATGGCCTTTTTCAATTAAAGCTTTTCCGATTCCCTGTTTTTGAAAATCAGGATGGACAGCCATAGGTGCTAAATTTAGAATTTCTTCATCACCGATTTTTGCTTTAGTAAAAAGTATATAACCAACAATTTTATTATTAACTTCTGCTACTAAGGATAACTCAGGTATAAAAGATTTACCCTGTCTTAGGGAATCTACTAGAGTATGTTCATTACCCTGGCTATAAGAAGCGTTTTTAAATGTAAATTTTATTAAATTATGAATATTTTTATAATCATTAGTGTTTTCTTGTCGAATAATCAATTCTATTACCCCTTTTAAAATATTTAGAATTGCAGGAATTATAACCATTATAACATTAAAACAGAAAAAATTTTATATTAATAATAAGGGTATAATAGTATAAGAGATAAAAGAAGAGAGAGGATAGTATGATTTTAATAAAAAATGGTAAATTAATAGACCCAAGGTCAAAGCTTGAAGAAATAACAGATATTGTAATTGACAAAGATATAATTAAATATATTGGGAAGGCCAACAATGAAAAAGAGTATGAATATGTAATAGATGCAGCTGGAAAAGTAGTTGCTCCAGGGCTTATTGATGTACATGTTCATTTTCGTGATCCAGGTTTAACCTATAAGGAAGATCTTTTTACAGGTTCTGCTGCAGCTGCAAAAGGTGGATTTACTACTGTTGTTTGCATGGCAAATACAAATCCTGTAATAGATAATGAAGAAATATTAAGGGGATTTTTAGAAAAAGCAAAAAAATGTCCAATAAATGTTAAAACCGTAGCAACTATTAGTAAGGGCTTAAAAGGGAAAGAACTTGTAGATATGGAAAAACTTTTAGAATTGGGAGTAGTTGGTTTTAGTGATGATGGAATCCCAATTATGAACGCCGGTTTTTTACATAAGGCAATGGTAAAGGCAAGGGAGTTAGATACACCTTTAAGCTTACATGAAGAAGATCCTAGTTTAATAGGCTATCCCGGAGTAAATGAAGGGGAAGTTTCATCTCAACTAGGAATTAAAGGTGCTCCAAGGGTTTCAGAAAGCTCAATGGTAGCAAGAGATAGTATGTTAGCACTAGATACAGGAGCAAAAGTTCATATGCAACATTTAAGCTCAAAAGAGGCTGTGGAAGTAGTAAGATTTGCTAAAAAGATAGGTGCTAATGTAACAGCAGAGGTAACACCACAACATTTTTCCTTAACAGATAAAGAAATAATTAAAAAGGGAACCCTTGCAAAATTAAATCCGCCTTTAAGAACAGAAGCCGATATAAAAGCAATAATTAAAGGCCTTCAAGATAAAACAATAGACATGATAGTTACAGACCATGCACCTCATAGTCAGGAGGAAAAAGCCAAGGAAATTACAAAGGCTCCAAGTGGACTTACAGGACTGGAAACCTCCCTAGCTGTAGGAATAACATACCTAGTAAATAAAGGTCATTTGACTTTAATGGACTTAATTGAAAAAATGACAATAAACCCTGCAAAATTATATAAATTAGATATAGGGTATTTAGAAGAAGGCTCTAAGGCTGACCTTGTAATTTTTGATGACAAGGAAGAATGGATAGTTGAAGAATTTGTATCTAAGTCAAATAATTCCCCATATATTGGTAATAGGTTAACTGGAAAAATAAAATACACAGTTTGCAATGGTAAAATAGTATATAAAGATGAAAAATAAGGCAGAGGCCTTATTTTTTTCTTATACTTACTTCTCCAGAAGAAAGGTATTCAATTTCGCCATTTTTCCTTAATACTTTTAACCTAAATTCATTGTCAATATCTAAGGCTGTAGCCTCTTCAGTTTTATTTCCCCTAAAAATATAAATAGGCTTATTTAAAATTAAGGATCTTTCTTTATAGTCCTTTAAAAATTCCTTATTTTCTATATTTGGGTAGTATTCAAAGAAATTATTTATTACTTCGGCAATTATCTTGTTTTTATAATCTTTTGGTAAATTGTCTTTATGGAAAATATGGCCTGCAATATCCTTTATTTCCTCTGGAAAATCACCGGAAGGTTTGGTTAAATTTAAACCAATACCTAAAATTGCATAGTCCATTGCTCCACCTTCTAAATCAAAAGAGGCTTCCGTTAAAATTCCACAAACTTTTTTATTGTTTAAAAAAATATCATTAACCCATTTTATTTGGGAATTTTCACCAGAAATTTCATCTATTGCCCTAGATACAGCTACGGCAGCACAGGTGGTTATATACAAGGCTTGACTTGCGTGTAATTTTGGTCTTAATAAAATACTAAGGTAAATACCTGAACTGGCAGGAGAATAAAAGGATTTTCCTAGCCGGCCTTTACCCTGTGTTTGTTCTTCAGCTATAATTATTTTTCCCTCTGGACAATTATTTTCAGCATATTTTTTTAAAAAGTCATTTGTAGAGTCTAAGGTTTTATGAACTTCAATATTTAAATTATCGATTTTTAAATATTTGTGTATACTTTGCTTCGATAAAATAAAATTATTTTCCAATAAACAATAGCCTTTGTTTTTTACAGAATCAATTTCATAGCCTTCTTTTCTCAAAGAATTAATGGATTTCCAAACAGCATTTCTACTTACATTTAACTTATCTGCTAAATAATTTCCAGATATAAATTCACCTTTATTATTTTCTAAAAATAAAAGAACTTTTTCCTTAACTGTCAAAATTTTCTCCTTATAAATTAATATTTCTTTTTAGTTTATTAATTATTATACTAGCTAGGCCGATTTTAACCAAATCAGGAATAATAAAGGGAAATACACAAAGGGATAGTGCCTTATAAATTGAAATATATCCACTATTATTTGTATAGACTAAAACAAACCAAATAGTTCCTAAAAAATAACAAACTAATAAGCCTATTAGCATTGCTCCTATTAAAAAAATATTTTCTTTAGGAAGTAAGTCTATTAAAATACCGGTAACAATAGCTGTAAATAAAAAGCCTAAAATATATCCGCCGGTAGGGCCAAACAATACTCCAAATCCACCGGTGAAATTAGAAAAAATAGGTAAACCTATTGCTCCTAAAAAAATATATAGTAGTATGGCTAAAAAACTTTTAACAGTTCCAAGAAGACCTATAGTAATAAAAATAGCAAAGGTCTGTAAGGTAAAAGGAATTGTCATTGGAATAGAAATCCAAGAACAAATGGCAATAATTGCAATAAATACAGATATGTAAGTTAAGTCCCTGGTTTTTAAATTAGATTTTAAATTAATATTCATTTATATAGTATCTCCTATTTTTTTTAAAAGTATACCAATAAATAAGAAGATGGTCAACTAAAATTATAATATGGTTGACTATATTAAATTGTATTATAAGCAAATTAAGTATAAAATTATATAGTACTATGTAAAAAGGAGATTTAAATGGAAGTTTATTTTACACCAATAGTCAGTGGTATAGTAGTATCTTTAATGATAATCTATATTTTAGTTATACCTGTGGCTATTTTTCAATATAGAAAATATGACGGAATAATGATAAGAAGGGATATAGTTCTTTTTTCCTTTATTTTATATATGATTACAGCATGGTTTATGACCTTATTGCCTTTACCGTCCTTTGATGCAGTTGCTGAAATGCCCGATATTGAACCGAATTTAAAGCCATTTTTATTTGTAGAAACATTTCTAGAAAGAACCGGCTTTAGTTTAGCAGATAGGAGTACATGGCTACCGGCATTAAAATCATCAAGTTTCTATACAGTTGCATTTAATGTTTTATTAACAGTTCCCTTTGGAGTATATTTAAGAAAATATTTTAAAGTGTCTTTTTGGAAGACAATTTTATTTGGTTGTCTACTTAGTTGTTTTTATGAAATAACCCAATATACAGGCATTTATGGAATTTATCCTAAGGCCTATAGATATGCCGATATTGATGATGTAATAGTTAATACCTTTGGAGCAGGATTAGGTTATGTAATAACTCCAATTATAAGTAGATTATTACCTAATTTAGAGAAGGAGAAAAAAGTCTATAAAGCAGGTGAAAGGGCAGGATTAGTAAGAAGGGCCCTAGCATTAATAGTGGATTTTTTCATAGTAAATATAATATACTCTATTTCAATATTTACCATAGGTCTATTTTTATACTTTATACTAGGAATAAATGTAGAAGGAGAGATATTACAGAATTTAGTAAGAATCTTTTCCTATATTCTTGTATTTATACTTATTCCAATTATTAAAAATGGAAATACTTTGGGAATGGAAATATTAAAAATACGATTGTTAGATAAAGATTCTAACTACCCAGGAAAAAGACAAATAATATTAAGAAATATTATATTAATTTTATTATGGAGATATAGTGAAATATTGGATAAATTTGATATGATTTTCAAGTCATCTAATATTGTTCTTGTTATAACCGGGATTATAGAATTGATTTTCATGGTGCTTTTTATAGTCTATATAATATCTATTATTTTAACAGGACTAAAGAAAAAGGATTTAATAGTCTATGATAAAATTTCAAAAACAAAGGTTATAATTGAGGAATAATCTTTTAAATTAATATTTGAAACTTAGTTAAGCTAGAAAACTATAATGGTTTTCTAGTTTTTTTTAATTAAAGGAATTTTTATAAAAATTTTAATTCTATGTTTTCCTTGACAATATTTAATTATCCTATATCATTAGATATGAATATAATACATGAATATTCACAAATAATATTCGAAAGGGGAATTTAATTGGTAATTAGCCGTAAAAACTTCACACCGGAAGATAAAGTAAAATTAAAAGCAAAATTACGTGAGATTTGCTCAACTTTTTGGGTTGATAGGGGATACAAGGAAACAAGCATAAGTGAATTTTGTAAATATGCAAATATTTCAACAGGGTCTTTTTATAACCTGTATTCATCAAAGGAGAAATTATTTTTTGAAACCTTAGAGGAAGTACAATCTAGTGTAAATAAAAAATTTATTGAAGATATTAAAAAAACTCCGTCTAAGGGAGGTTTTGCAGAAGCAATAGAAAATTTGTATTACGAATATGAAAGTAAGCCTTTTTTATATGATACAAAAGCTGTGGATTTTCAAGCCTTCTATAATAAATTATCAGTGGAAGAAAAAACAAAACTTGAAAATGACAATAGTGATTTTTTTAGACAAGCTATTGACCATGCAAAATTAAAACTAAAATGTCCTGAAGAAGTAGCCTTTTCTGTATTTAGTATATTGTTATCAACAGTTTCTTCAAAGGAGATGCTATCTAAATCCTGTGATTTTGAAAGGGCATTTAAATTTATGGTTCAAAATTTAGTAGAGGATATTTTTATTTAAAGGAGGAAGTATGAGAGATTTATTTAACAGCATTATAAAAATGTTAAAAAGTACAGCACCAATATCTATAACAATTAATATAATATTAGGTGTTGTTTTACTAATAGTGGGAATTTGGATGATTAAGGCCTATCCAATGAATAAAACTAGGTATAGAATTTGCTTTAGTTTGTCAGGCTTGTTTTTTGTTGGAGCATTATCTACAGGTGTAATTAATTATATAATTTAAAATAGATAAGGAGAATAGACTATGGTGAAAAAAATGTTTAATGTTATGGACTCTGCTTGTGACAAGGCAAATAATAGACTAAATACAAATATAAGATTTCCAAGGCCTACAAAAAAACAATTAAAGGCCACACAAGTATTAAATATAACAACAGGGGCAGCTTGTATAATTGCTGGAATGGTTACGCCTTATAAAAAAGTTGCAATCTTAGGAGGAGCAAGTCTTTTAGGAGCTTGTTTTGTAGGTTCTCAATTAAAAAATTTTGAATAATCATCCCTATCTGCAAGCCTATTCTATTTTACATATAAAAGCCTATTTATATTTGATAGAATATAAGGTGTTACTATAATTATTTTATTATAATAAATAGAACTTTGGAGGCAAATATGAATATGGAAGAAAGAATGGTAAATGGTTTACCATATATTGCAGAAGACGAAGAATTAAGAAAAAAATACAATTATGCACAAAAAAAATCATTTGAATTTAATAGATCATTACCACATGATAAAATATATAGAAAAAATATTATTAAAACATTATTTAAACAAACGGGAGAAAATTTTAAAATAACTCCTCCTTTTTATTGTGATTACGGCTGTAATATAAGTATTGGGGAAAATTTTTATTCCAATTTTAATTTAACAATCCTAGATGTTGCAGAAGTGAAAATTGGTGATAATGTTATGTTTGGACCAAATGTGGCTATATATACAGCAGGCCATCCAATACATCCGGAAAATAGAAATACCGGCTATGAATATGGAATATCAATAGAAATAGGAAATAGTGTTTGGTTAGGTGGCAATGTAGTAGTAAATCCAGGTATAAAAATAGGGAATAATGTAGTAATAGGCTCCGGTTCTGTAATAACTAAGGATATACCGGACAATGTAATTGCTGCAGGAAATCCTGCTAAAGTTATTAGGGAAATAACTGAAGAAGATAAAAAATACTACTTTAAAAACAGAAAATTCGATATAGAGGATGTGTAAAATGATTTACAAAAAAGCTAAGAGAATTTCAGAAGAACTTTCGGTAATAGGACTTGGAACTTGGAGATTTGGTGGCACTTGGGATAATTGGGACGAAAATGAATATATTAAGATTATTCATGAGGCTATAGATAAGGGAATAAACTTCATAGACACTGCACCTCTTTACGGAAATGGAGTTTCAGAGGAAATTGTAGGAAAGGCCTTAAAGGGAAAACGACATAAGGTATTTTTAGCTACAAAAGTAGGAAGGGTTTGGGACAAAACAGGAAAATCAGCATCCTATAATTTAACAAAAGATAGTATATTATGGGAAATGGAAAGAAATCTTAAAAGGTTAAAAACAGATTATGTAGACTTAGTTCATCTTCATTGGCCAGACCATAATACTCCATTAGAGGAAACAGCAGAAGCATTAAAAATATTAAAGGAGTCTGGAAAAACTAAATATGTAGGATTAAGTAATTTTTCAGCGAAAGATTCAGAAGAAATGATGAACTTAGTTGGAATAGACAGTCAACAAAATCTTTATAATATGCTGGAAAGAAATACTATAGATTATAGGAATCATAAATTAGAATATAGGACAGAAAAGGAAATATTACCAATAGTGAGAAAATATGGTCAGGCCTTTTTTCCATTTATTCCACTTTTCCAAGGTCTTTTAGCAGGACGGTTTTTAGAACAGGGAAAATATTATTCTAAAAATGATGAGCGTTACGGCAATCCAAAATTAAATGATGAAAATATCTATCCAAAATATTTAAATGCTGTAAATCAATTAAATAAAATTTCTAAGGAGTTAGACAAACCTTTAGTCCAACTTTCTTTAAATTGGTTAAGGCAAAAAGAAGAAGTAACGAGTATAATAGCAGGTGTTTCATCAGTAGAACAATTAAGGATTAATTTAGGATGTTTAGACTGGGAAATAGATGATGAAACCAATAGGAAAATTGAAGAAATTATAAAACCCTTTGAAAACATATAGAAAATAAGTCGGTATTTATACCGGCTTTTTTAAAAATAAAATTTAATTATTTGATTAACTAGGATGATATATTAAGATATTTTAATATAAAATAAAGTTAATAAAATATACTTTTTAAGGCTTTAAATAATTAAAAGGTTTAATAAATAGTGAAAGCAACGGATTAATCCGTTGCTTTTATTTTATTAACTGTGTATAACATAGTTATTATATTACACAAAAAACTGTAGCAGTTAAAATAAATTGTGATATAATACCCTAGATACTTAAAATAATTTATATAAACTAGTAGTAATATATGCTTACATATACATAATAAATAAGATTGTGATAAAGTACTAAAAACTTAATTGGCAGAGGATATTTTATGGAGAATAAGGGTTTAAAAAAATTAAAAAAAGTTGAATTATTGGAAATACTAGTAAAATTATCTGAAGAGAACGATAGGCTTGTTGCAGAGAATAAAGAACTTAAGAAAAACTTGGAAGATAAAAATATAAAAATAGCAGAATCAGGTTCTATAGCAGAAGCGGCATTAAAACTTAGTGGAATATTTGAAAGTGCAGAAAAAGCTGTAGAATTATACCTACAAAATATAAAGAATAACAATATAGAGGCTTAAAATAATTATTAGATTTGGGAGTAATAATGAATATAAAAAATAGACCCTCAACGGAAGAGTTAAAAGAGGAATTAATAAGTATAAAAAGAAAAAGGAATTATTTTAAAACACTCCGAAACACTATTTATATTTTATTAATTGTTGCAGCTATATCCATATTAGTAGCTACAATGTTTTTTCCGGTTCTTCAAGTAACAGGAACAAGTATGGAGCCAACTCTTAAACCGGGGCAAATTATTCTTACAGTTAGGAATACGGATTTTAAAAGAGGAGATTTAGTTGCTTTCTACTACAATAATAAAATTATATTAAAGCGTGTAATAGGATTGCCGGGAGAATATGTAAATATAGATAAAGAAGGTGTTGTAACGATTGATGGGAAAGCTATTAAAGAGCCATATTTAAAGGAAAGAAGTCTTGGAGACGGTGATATAGAGTTTCCTTACCAAGTACCGGAGGGAAGAATTTTTGTATTGGGAGATCATAGAAAAACATCAATTGATAGTCGCTATGAGTCAATAGGAGCTATAGCAAATGATTTAATTTTAGGGAAGGTAGTATTTAGAGTTTGGCCAATAAAAAATTTAGGAAAAATTTGAAATAGTCCAAGTATTATATTAAGGAGTAATAGTAGAGTATGAAAGATTATTTAAAGTCAATTTTAAAAGAATTATTAATAAATCATAAAAAGAAAAAGTATCTATATATTTTTTTATTTATACTATCGCTATTAACTGCCTTTGGAATATTTAATATTATGATGAAGCCGGCAATTGGTGAAGAAAAGAGCAATCCATTAATTACATCTACTTCTAACAATATACATGGTGAGTCAATAAATATTACGGCAATGGCAGAAAGAGATGAAGATAAAACCTATTTTTGTATATTAAGGAATAATGAAGATTCTAAGTTGGAAGATTATCTTGATTTTAAAAACAAGGACTTGGAAATTAAGATAAATCAGAATAAGATTATAAAATTACATAAAATTGAAGAAAAAGACAAAGATGGCTTTTGGTTTGTCTTGGAAAAAGAAGAAAACATAGATTTTGATTTGTTTTTTAATACTGAAAAATTTAAAAATGAATCTATGAAAGACTCTAATGACTTACAATTATCTACTATAGCTTTATCGGGAGGAAAAGGAGAGACTTTAGAAGTAGCTAAAAACTTAGCAAGTGAATCCTTGGAGAAAGAAGAATACCTATATTTAAGTCCGGCAGCAGGAAAAGTAGAAGAAATTCAAGAAATTACAAAGGAAGAAAATTCCTCCAGTCTTGTAAATATTGATGAATCTAAAAAAATCGAAGGCAAATCATTAAAAAATAATAAGCAGCTTTCAAAGAAAAATTTTTCACTAAAAGAAAGTTCATTAGGTGTAGATTTTGGTCAGTATATTACAAATATAACTATTTCTAAAAAAGTAGGAAATAATTGGGTACAGACAGAAGAACTTGTAGATGGGGATAGTATTAAGGTAAGTATTATTTACAAACTTCCTGAAAATATAGTCGGAAAAGACAATAAAAATATATACTATCAATTTCCTTATGGAATTAGACCGGATAAATTAGAAAAAGGATTTGTATACGGTAGTGATGAAGCTAAGGTCGGAGAATATGAAATAGCTACTGATGGATTAATTAAAATTACTTTTGATGAGTCCTTTGCAGACAATAAGGCATTTATTGGAACAGTAGAATTTCAAGGAACAGCTAAAACAATAAGTGATTCTGAAGATAACGAGGTAATAATAGGCGGAGATGGTGGAATCATTATTATAAAACCATCTAAACCTGTAGAAGACAAAACAGATATAACTATAGAAAAATCAGGGAAATATAATACTACTAATAAAGAAATAGAGTATAAATTAAGAGTTTCCACTATTAAAGGAACTGAAAAAGTAATAGATATAGTAGATAGATTTACCCCTGGAGCCTTTGGAGGAGCTAGTTATAGTAAAGAAAGTTTTAGAATTTTTAAAATCGATAAATCTGGTAACAGTATCCAAATTAATGGATATGAACCAAGTTTTTCAAAAGTAGATAATCTTGAAGTTTTTGAAATAAGGGGATTACCTAAGTTGGAAGCTGGAGAGTTTTATGAAATTACCTATAGTGCAATTCCTCAAAAATCCGATGATTCTAAATCGTATTATATAAATAATAGGGTAATAGTCACCAGTGGAAAAAATAAAGATGAGAAAAACTGTGAAGTTGAAATAAAGAACTCGATGTTAAAAAAGACTGGTGTGTATGATCCGATTAACGGAAAGATTAACTGGACTATTATTATAAATAAGGAAAAACTGGATATTAGTGGATATGTATTATCGGATACATTAGAAGATGGACAGGGAAATATTATTAAAATTCCGGAAAAAGTAGATATTAGGGACAGTAAGGGAAAGGTAGAATCAATAAAATTACCATATACGTTTCCGGAAAATTCACAAGATACCTATACGATAAAATATTCAACAGATGTTTTCCAAGGGGAAGGCGGTAGTGTTACAAAATATAAAAATACTGTAAATATAGAACATCCAGAGAAACCGGATTATGAAATAGATGAGGAAGTAACAGTTACTCATAAAGACTATAATCTAGTAAAAAGTCTGGAAGGGGCAGAGAATTTAACCGACAAAGGTACTTATAAATGGAAGAGTCGTATAATCCTACCAAAAATAGATATGGATTTAAGTAAAATAGAATACGAAGATAGGATTTGTAACGGGGTTTCAGACGGTCGGGAAATAGAAGATAGTCATTACACTACAACGAAATTGTTGGATAAGCTTGAAATAAAATTATCTAATGGTGAAATATTAAATCGTGGAATAGATTATAAAGTCTATGATAATGAAGAAAATGAAATTTTTAATTTTAATGGAGACAATAAGCTATCCGGTTTTAAAATTAAATTTTTAGGAGAATCAAAAGATAAAATTTCAAAAGCATCATATATTGAATTAACCTATAAGACCATAGGTGATTATACAAAATTAACTCCTGGAGTATCCTATAAATTTGTAAATGAAGGGTTTATTCCAAAAGTTTCCAGTAAAGCTGAGTATGAATATAAAATAGATAAAAAATTGGAAAAACAAGCTAGTGAAACAGGTAGGGTTAATTCAAATACAACATCTTATAAAAATGAAGATTTAATAATAGATTATGATTCTAGTAAAGCTACTATTCATTACAGGGCCTTAATTAGAACGGATGAAACAACAAAGGGAGATATAGTTGTTACAGATATTCTTCCAAAAGGAGTAAAATTAGTCGAGGCTGAAGGAAGGCCAAAACCTGTATTTTATTATACAGACTATTATGAATCTGATAAAATCAACTTTTTAAGCAAAAATTATAGTATTAGTGAAAATTTCAATTATACAATATCTCAATTGGAAGATGGTTCAACAAAAGTAGAGTTTGTTATTAAAGATGGTTACAACAATGATGGGAAAAACAACATAATAGGTATTTATTATGAGGTTTCAATTTTAGAAGATGAGAGTTTAGAAGATTTAGCAGTAAACTCATCAACATATATAAATCATATAAGTTGGAATGGCTATGAAGATGAGCATAAAACAACAGTAAATAGAGAAATTCCTCTTGTAAATAAAACCGGTTTTCAGCTTCCACAACTAGACACAGAAGGTAAACCAATAGTAGATGAAGAAGGTAATCCTCTTGTAAGTAGCATAATTCGTTATGAAATTATAATAAATCCGGCAGGAAAGGACTTAGTAGAGGGAAATGACAGTATTCTATTAACAGATAAATTAGAACACATTAAAAATGCCGATGCCTATTTTTTACCGGAAACTGTAAGATTATACCATTACGATAAAAACAAAGAAGGAAATTTAGGAGCTGAAATTTCCAGTGATTACTTTAAATATTCATATGATGATAAAGAAAATATTATAAAGTTTATAATTCCGGACAATACTCCGTGTATTTTAGTATATGAATATGATATAGACCGTGGATTAGTTGCTGGAGATATAAAAATTAAAAATGAAGTAACTTTATCAGGTAATTACACTGTAAGCAGTAAAGATGAAACTATTTTAAAGGATAGTTCATCTAATGCAACAGCTAAGAAAAAAAGTGCCGTTTTTTATAAAGTAGATAATGATGATTACGGAAAGCTTCTGCCCGGTGCAGAATTTAAATTAACTGAATATGTTAATAATAATTCTAAATGGAGTTGGAAGGATGTTATAGGAGGAAACTATATAACCGGTGAAGATGGGAAAATAGAAATAGATCTTTTAAATGGTATGTCTTTAGAGGAAAATAGATTATACAAATTAGTTGAGACAAAGGCTCCTGAAGGATATCAGCTAATGAAAGAATCATATTATTTTATTTGGATGAAAGATGGTAAAACCGAGCAGGAAACCATTAATGAAATGGGAGCGGGAGCTTTCAATAATATTTCTATAGATCAAATAAAATTTATTAGAAGCCAAGGTGTTATATATATTCCAAATGAAAATTATGAATTAGAAGTTAAAAAAAATTGGAAAGATGAAAATGGCAATGAAATTCCACCAATAGTAGATAGTATTAAAGCCAAACTATACAGACAGGCACAGGATTTAGATAGTTGTACAGTAAAGGTTTCTATAAATTCAAAACCTAAGGTTGAAAAAGAAATTTCAGTAGCTAGGGGTAGTTCCTTAACTGTTAAATTAACAGGTAATATTTGGAAGGGACTTCAATTTAAGGTAAATGGAGAAATATTTGAAGTAAAACAAGAAAACGGAACACCAATTCCTTTAGAAGTTTTTCATAGCAACAGTATTTCAGAAGATAAAACCATAGCTGTTGAATGTATTGGCAATAGTGTAAATTCTACACCAAAAATATTATTTGAAGATTATAATAATCCAACTACTTCAATTCCTATAGGTGAAAAGGAATTTGTAGAGGAAATAGAAATAGGTGAATATAACAATTGGGTTTGGAGTAATGAAAGCCTTGCTAAATATGATAAAAACAACAATCCATATTATTATTGGGTAGAAGAAATCACAAATACAGGAGCAAATATTACTTATTTAAATAACGATGGAATTATAACAGGAGAAATAGTAATTATAAATGAAATATCGTCTTATAATCTTCCGTCAACAGGTGGGGAAGGAAAACTTAAAATATATATTTTAGGAACTATGCTAATGATTTTATCAGTTGTTGGAATATTAAAAATAAATAGTAAGAATAAAGGAAGTAATATTTGATTTTAAAGTTCACTATAAGAATTAATAATAAAAGAAGAGAGGAAAGTGAAATAATGAAGAGATTTAAATTTGGATTTATGTCTGTATTAATAATATTTGCTGCATTGTTACCTGCATCATCAGCTATTGCAGCCGGAGATTTTAGTATTACTATTAATAATGAAACACCTAACCATGTATATGAAGCATATCAAATTTTTTCCGGAGATTTATTTATTAATGTAGTAGGAAATACCAGTTTGTCAAATATCGATTGGGGTGTTGGAATAAATGATAGTGAATTTTTAAAAGCTTTAAAGGATAATGACAAATTACCGGAGATTTTAAAGGGAAAATTTAATAATGCAAATTCAGCAGCAGATGTAGCAAAAGTTTTAGATAAAATAGGTGACGATAGTGATTTTGCACAGGCTTTTGCTAAAATAGCCGGTAAGTATTTAAACAGTGAAAAAGCGAAAATCAGTAACTATATAAATAACAGTTATATAATTTCAAATTTAGAATCAGGTTACTATCTTGTTAAAGACAAGGACACGTCTTTAGATAATAAAGATGATGCCTATACTAGATTTATACTTAAAATTGTAGGTGATGTACAAGTAGAACCAAAATCGGATATTCCCGGAATTGAGAAAAAGGTAAAGGAAAATAAAAAATATAATGGAGAATATAACGATATAGCTGACTATAGCATTGGCGATGAAATTCCATTTAGAATTACAGGAACTCTACCTATTAATTATGATGATTATGATATTTATGAATATATAATAAGAGATACTATGTCAGAAGGATTAACATTAAATGAAGGGTCAATTAAAGTAACAGTAGATGGTGAAGAAATTGAGCCTTCAAAATATGAATTCTTAACTAATAAAGACAGTGCTGAAAAAGTAGACGGTTTCACTATTAAATTTGAAAATTTAAAAAAATTAACTGAAGTAAAATCAAATAGTAAAATAGTTGTTGATTTTACAGCTACATTGAATAACCATGCTGTCATAGGTCTTCCGGGAAATGAAAATAAAGTTGATTTAGAGTATTCAAATAATCCAAATAGTGTAGGTAGAGGAAAGACTCCGGAAGATAAAGTTATAGTATTCACCTATGAATTAGACGGTAATAAAGTTGATGGTGGAACGGAAAACAAGGACCCATTAGGAGAAGCGGAGTTTGTACTTTACAGAAAAGATAATAACAAAACTGAATACGCTGTAATTAATGAAGATTGCAGAATAAATAGTTGGACAGAAAATAAAGACGATGCAAGTGCAATAGTATCTGACGCAGGTGGGAAATTTAATATTGTAGGTTTAGATGATGGTATTTATTACCTGGAAGAGATAAAAGCACCCGGTGGATATAATAAATTAAAAGAACCTATTGAATTTGAAATTAAAGCTACAACTAATAATGGAGACAATTGGTCAGGTATACCGGAAGATGCTTTAAGCGACTTAGTTATAGTAATTGGTGACCATACTCAAACTGGTAGTGTAGATGAAGGTATGGTTTCAATAGAAATAGAGAATAATTCCGGACCAACCCTTCCTTCAACAGGAGGCAGAGGTACTACTATATTTTACATAGTTGGAGGTATTTTAATGGTAGGGGCAGTTGTGCTTTTTATTACAAAGAAGCGAGTATCTAAGAAATAATAATTAATAAAAAGTAGATGAGGGGACTTATGAAAAAAAATTTATCAACAATTATTTTAATAATTATTTTCTTCATAGGTTTCTTCATATTTTTTTATCCTGCAATAAGTAATTATATTAACTCATTTAATCAAAGTAAGGTAATAGCAGAGTATGAGGAAGCATTAGCAAACTTGTCTAAAGATGAACACAAGGTGCTACTGGAAGATGCTAAATCCTACAATAGAGAATTATTGGAAAAAGAACAGAAACTATATAATGGAGAATCTAAAAACAAAGAATACTTATCTCTTTTAAATCCAAGTCATAATAAGGTTATGGGCTATATAACAATAAAAAAGCTAGGAGTTCAACTTCCTATTTACCATGGTACAGAAGAGAAGCTACTAACTGTTGCAGCCGGACATTTAGAGGGAACTTCTCTGCCAGTAGGTGGCAAGGGAAGTCATGCAGTAATTACAGCCCATAGAGGTTTGCCCTCAGCTAAATTGTTTACAGATTTAGATAAAATGGAAATAGGTGATGAATTTACGATTACCGTTTTAAAAAATAATTTAAACTATCAGGTAGATAGTATAAATATTGTAGAACCTAATAATCTTGAATTGTTAAAAATTAGTCCTAATGAAGATTATGTTACGCTAGTAACTTGTACACCCTATGCAGTTAATACCCACCGTCTTTTAGTAAGGGGAACTAGAGTAGAAAGTAATGAACAACTGAGAATAACAGCAGATGCTATAGAAATAAACTCATTTTTAGTAGCCATAGTTATTGCAATTCCTATAGTTGGTATATTTTTAATATTAGTATATTTACAGTCAAAAAAACATAAAAATAGAAAAATAATTGAAAAATTTGGCATTGGAAAGGATGATGAATAAATTATGAAAACCAAAAATCTATTTTTAAGAAAATTTATAATAATTTTTTTGTTAATAATATTTCTATTGCCAAAAACCATTTACACTGCTAATAATATTGATTTAAATAATAAAGGTTCACTGACCTTAGACTTCGATTATAAGGGAGAAAAATTGGGAAATGTTAGTGTTTTCATTTATAAAATTGCTAATATAGGAGAAGATGCTAAATTTAAAATTACAGATGAATTTAAAGACTACCCAATAGACTTAAATGAAATAGATAGTTCATCTAAATGGAATGCAACTGCACAAACATTAGCGGCCTATATTTCGGCTGATAATATTAAAGAAAGTTTATTAGGAAAAACCGACGAAAATGGTTTACTAAGGTTTTCTAATTTAGACCTAGGTTTATATTTAGTTATTTCAAAAGATTTTAAAATAGGAGAAAGTACATATAAGTTTGCACCTTTCTTAATATCTATACCAAATTTAGACGAAAATAATAATTGGAAATACAATCTACTTATTAAACCTAAAATGGAAAAAAATGATAATAATGAGCCACCGGAATATAAAGTCGTAAAAAAATGGAATGATTATGGCAGTGAAAAGGAAAGACCTAAAGAAATTAAGGTTGAAATTTTAAAAGATAATAAATATTATAAGACGGTGATTCTTTCAGAAGAAAACAATTGGACTTATTCTTGGGAAGGTGAAAGGGGAAGTAGCTATCAAGTAGTAGAAAGAAATATTAAGAGTGGATACACTGTTACTATAGTCAAAAATGAAAATATTTTTATTATTACAAATAACTATAGACCTGAAAAACCGACGGAACCAACAAATCCAAATAAACCTACGAAACCTAAAGAATCAACAGAATCAACAGACTCAACTAAACCTAATTCATCAACAAACCCAGAAGACTCAACTAAACCAATTGAAAGAGAAAACTTACCAAAGACCGGTTTACTTAAATGGCCAATTCCAATATTAGCAGGATTGGGAATGGTGTTTCTAGGTGTAGGTCTATTTTTAAGAAGTAGAGATAAAAAATAATATGAGAATTAAAAAAATTTACTTTTCCTTTATAACAATAGGTATAATTTTTATTTTTTTATCGATTGTTCTTTTAGCATATAATATTTGGATGGATTCAAAAGCTGATTATGAAGCTAATAAAGTAAAATTACAGCTAGAGGAAGAAATTGACTTAAAAAATGGAGAAATAGAAGATGAAGAAATTAACACAATAGAAATCAATGGTAAATACTATATTGGAATAATAAAATTTCCTTCATTAAATACTCAACTACCTGTAATGAAGGAATGGGATGATAAACTATCTAAAATAACGCCTTGTCGCTATAAAGGGTCAGTAAAAGAAAATTCACTTATAATTGCAGGACATGATTATAAAAGTCAGTTCGGAAAATTATTTTCTCTTTCCATAGGAGATCAAGTTTTGTTTAAGGATACTGGGGGAATGAATTATATCTACACCATAAGTAAAACAGAGACTATTGATGAATATGATTTAGAAAAAATAGATGAAGGAGAATGGGATTTAACCCTATTTACCTGTACAATTGATGGAAAAAAACGTCTTGTTTATCGTTGTAAATTATAGAAATATTTAGTTGATTACTTTAATAGAGAGAATAATAAAACCCTTTGAAAACATATAGAAAATAGTCGGTATTTATACCGGCTTTTTTAATTGTTCATTGACATAAATTTTTTATTAAAAGACAATGAATAAGAGGTGATTATATGTATCATTCAAGATGGAAGGGAAATCATTATGAAGCAGGTTTTAAATATGGCCAAAGACTATATGAAAACAAGGTAGATTTAAAGCTAGAGAAAAGAGTAAATAATGAAAAAATAAACTATGGGAAAAAGGTTTTTAAATATTATGAGAGATTTTATCTGGAAATAGTTGAAGAAATAGATGGATTTTCTAAGGGATTAAGGGAAGAATTTATTAAGGTATTTTCATTTTTAACAGCCATGTATATTTTTACCTATGAAAACTTTTGTTCAATAATTGGAATAAAAAATGAAAATGAAATAATTTTAGCGAGAAATTCGGATTTTAATATTGCCTTGGAAAAACTTACAGACAGTGCCTTTTATAATTTAAAAGACGGATATTCATTTATAGGAAATACAACTGCCATGATTCAAATGGAAGATGGAATAAATGAGTATGGTCTTTCTTGTGGCCTTACCTTTGTCTATCCAACTGTAAAGGATTACGGATTTAATGCAGGTTTTATTATTAGGTATATATTGGAAAAATGTAAAACCGTTGAAGAGGCCATAGCTTTTATGGAAAGAATTCCTTTAGGTTCTTCCCAGAACCTTATAATTGCTGACAAATATGGTAAACTTGCCTTAATAGAATCAAATCCAAAGAATAGCTACATTGTATTTAACGAAGGCAAGGACATGGCCTTATACAGGATTAATCACTTTATTAGTGAAAATATGAGAGAATATAAGTATAGTACAGTAGATGACATATTTTCTCATAGAAGATATGAAACTTTAAATAATCAGGATTATGGAAAATATAAATTAGATGATTTAGTAGATTTATTAAAGGGTAATAGAGGATTTTTATGCCAATATAATAGAAAATTAGGAATGGATACAATTTGGTCTTCAATTTATGATATAGGGAGAAAAGAAATTTATAGATGTGAAGGAAATCCTAGTAGGAAAAATTTTAACAAGGATAGTAGACTTAAATTTAAATAAGAGGAAGATTATGCATATAGAGTTAATAAATCGAAATAATTTGGGGAAACTTTATAAGTTTGAAGTGGATAATAGAAAATATTTTGAAGAAATTGGACTTCCAAGAAAAGAAGAGTATTATAAATATGAAAAATTTTTAGAGTTATCCTATAACCTAATAGATGAACAAATAAAAGACCAAGGTTATTATTATTTGCTAATAGATAGTTATGATGTAATTGGAAGAATAAATATTTCACAAATAATTAGAGGACCATTAAACAAGGGTGAACTTGGCTACCGTTTAGGAAAAGATGTTCAGGGAAGGGGCTATGGGACTAAAGGAGTTTCTTTAGTAGTAGAGCAGGCAAGGAAAAACCATAAACTACATAGACTAGAAGCAGGAACTTCTTTAGAAAATATTCCATCTCAAAGGATATTGGAGAAAAATGGATTTAGGAAAGTTGGTATTTATGAAGAGTACATTTTAATAAATGGAATTTGGTTAAACAATATACTCTATGAAAAAATATTATAATAATATAGGTAGAAGGAAAATTAAGGTATTTATTTTACTTGGAGGTGAATATGTCTAATATAATAGCGGTAATATGGGATTTTGATAAAACTCTAGTAGATGGCTATATGCAGGAGCCAATCTTTAAGGAATATGGAGTTAACAGTAAGGATTTTTGGAATGAAGTAAATAAAATGCCAGATGAAATTTATAAGCAACAGGGAGTTAATGTTAATAGGGAAACTATTTATTTAAATAAATTTATTAGGGAATCCCAAAATGGTGGGAAATTTGCCGGTTTAAATAATGAGAAATTAAGAAAATTAGGGGAAAGACTTGATTTTTATCCTGGTGTAGAAAACTTTTTTAAAGAAATTGTTAATTTACCAAATTTAAAAGAAAATTCAATTTGGAAAGAATATGGCATTTCCATAGAGAACTATATTATAAGTACAGGTTTTAAGGAAATAGTTAAAGGCTGTAGTCTTATGAAATATACTAAGGGGATTTGGGGTTGTGAAATTATAGAAAAAAATAATGTTTTGGCTGAAATAGGCTATACCTTAGACAACACTACAAAAACCAGGGCCCTTTTTGAAATAAACAAAGGTGTAGGACTTGTAGATAACATTGATGTAAATTCTAAAATGCCGGAGGAACTGCGAAGAATTCAATTTAAAAATATGATTTATATTGCAGATGGTCCCAGTGATGTGCCAGCTTTTTCCTTAATGAAGAAAAATGGTGGTGCAACTTTTGCAGTTTATCCTAAGGGAAATAAAGAAGCATTTAGGCAAGTGGAAAATTTAAGGAAAGATGGTAGGGTAGACATGTTTGCAGAAGCTAATTATGAGGATAATAGTACTGCAAATATGTGGATTATTAATAAAATAGAAGAATTTGCAAATAGAATTATAGATAATTCTAAGAAGAAATTGGAAGAATCCATTGGCGATTCTCCAAAGCACTTAACATAAATTTGAAAACTCAATATTTTATTGACCTAGATAGCTTTTAAAAAAGGCAAGCTGATGTAGGTCAAAAGGGAGAAAAACATGGAATTTAGGAAAATAAACAAAAAAAATTATATGGACTGTTTTTTATTAAAATTAGATAGTAATCAAGAGAATTTTGTAGCAAGTAGTGCTCAATCTTTAGTAGAGTCAGCATATGAAGATGAACTTAATATTCTTGGAATATATAGTGAGGAAAATATGATAGGTTACCTGTTATATGATTATGATAAGGATATTCAAGGCTGGTCATTGAGTAGATTTATGATTGATTATAGATATCAGGGAAAGGGCTATGGAAAAGAAGCTGCAATTAAATTTCTGGAGTATTTTAAAAAGAATGTAGGTGAAAATAAATTACACATATCTATAGATTTAAATAATATACCTGCACAGAAAATGTTTAAATCCCTAGGATTTAAAGAAATGAAAGAAATAGAATATGAATATTTAGGAAGATCTTTTAAAGAAATTCAAATGATAAAGATTTTTAATATATGAAAATATAGATTGTTGGCATAATTAAAACAATAGTAGAGCAGACAGTTTCAACCAATGGCGAAGCTCTTGGGAAAGAGGTTGCTTTTGACCTAGACAGCTTTCAAAAAAGGCAAGCTGTGTTAGGGAAGTAGTTATTTTAATTTTAAAGTAGTGAAAAGCTAGTTAAATAAAAATATTAATGTTACAAAGCAGACTGTTTCAGCCAATCGCAAAGCTCTTGGGAAACAGGTTGCATTTGACCTACATCAGCTTTCAAAAAACGAAAGCTGTGTTAGGTCATAAAGGAGAAGAATATGTATTCAGGATATTTAACAGATATTAAGGGAATAAAGGTTGGACATTATTCCGACTATGAAAATTTAACCGGTGTTACAGTTATACTTCCACCAAATAAAACTGTTTGTGGTGTTGATGTTAGAGGAGGAGCACCTGGTACAAGGGAAACGGATTTATTAAAACCGGAAAATTTCGTTGAGAACATTCATGGACTTGTTCTTTCAGGTGGTTCAGCCTATGGACTTGATTCAGCTTCAGGAGTTATGAAATACTTAGAGGAAAAAAATATTGGCCTTGATGTTGGAGTCGGGAAAGTTCCTATAGTTCCTGCAGCTGTTATTTTTGATTTAGCCTGTGGAAATTCTAAAATAAGGCCTAATTTAGAAATGGGTTACTTGGCTTGTGAAAAAGCAAGTGAAAAAGAAAATAGGCAGGGAAATATTGGAGGAGGAACAGGAGCGACAGTTGGAAAAATATTAGGAATGGACTTTGCAATGAAGTCCGGTCTTGGCTCTGCAACTATAAAAACAGGGGAATTAATAGTTTCTGCCTTAACAATTTGCAATGCTTTTGGAGATGTTTTTGACTATGAGAAAAATATTCAAATAGCAGGCTGCTACGATAAAAAGACAAAGGAATTTAAAAATACCTTAGAAATTTACAAGGAAATTGTAAATCAAGGAGTTGGCTTTTCTAAAATGGAAAATACCACTATATCTCTAGTAGCAACTAATGGAATTTTCAATAAGGCAGAATGTATGAAAATTTCAGCAATGGCCCACAATGGTTATGCCAACAGTATTTTTCCTGTTCATACCTTAAACGATGGGGATACTATTTTTACCCTAGCAACAGGAGAGATAAAAACAGATGTTAGTCTTGTTGGAGCCTTAGCAAGTCAAGCTATAGCAAGAGCTGTTGCTAATAGTGTATATGCTGTTAAGTCAGTAGGTGGCTTTGTTTCCTATGGTGATTTGTAAAATCTGTATAAAATTATATTAGGGTTAAAGGAACAGCTAATGAAAAATAAAATAATTATTAGAGAAATTTTACTATTAATACCTATATTTATAATAATTTCAGTATTAAATTTAATAGATAGATTTAACCTAGTTGTAATAAAATTACCATTAATATTCTTATATATTTATACAGTACGATATTTTTTTAAATTTGATTATAATATTGTATTAAAAGAAAGGGATAGGGGAAATAAAATTTCGGGATTTTATTCAGAATACTCTTTAAAATCTAGGGAGAATTATTACTTAGCCTATAATTATTGGGTTAATCTTGGAATTAAGTTAAATCTAATTCTATTATTACTATCTATTATTATATACATATTTATAAAGAAAGAATTTAAGAATTACATTGTTAATATATTTTTACTTATTATATTATTAAGTCAAGTTTTAATATGGATGAAATCAAGTAGGTATATTAAATCCTACCATATGAAAGGAAGAAATAAATAAATAATAATGTTTATCAATACCTCCTAGGGGTATCTATACTTTAGAGAAAAATTAGGAGGAATTTATGCATAATATAGACTTAGTTGTAACCTTAACAGCCCATGAAAGAGATTCAAATAATGTGACAATTGCCTTTACTATGGGAATGACTGCAGCACAAAAGGGATATGATGTAGAATTACTACTTCTATCTGATGCAGTACATTTAGCATCAAAGGGATATGCTGAGAAAATAGATATAGGTGAGCCATTTAAACCTATAAAAGAGTTATTACCGGCATTTTTAGAAGCAGGTGGAAAATTAAAAGTATGTTCAGCTTGCATGAAACATAATGGAGTAGAAGAAGATAGTTTAGTAGAAGGTGCTGAAATAATAAATGCAGACTATGTAGTAGATGCAATAATGGAAGCTAAAAAATCCTTACAATTAAATTAATAGGAAAAGCTAATGATTATAAATATCTAAATCATTAGCTTTTGTTGTTCATTACTTACTTAATCCATTTTTCTATGTCAACTTCTTTAAAAACACTTCTTTGAAATTTGTCTTTTAAATGGAAAGGTACTGTACAATCGAAGATGGTTTTACAGGATATTCCAACTTGGGAAATTGAATTACTATATTCCGGTGTTTGTGAAGGGTCTAAAGGATGACAACTTACTCCGGGAATAGTGATTACATCTTTATCTCCTTGAAATCTTGTATTCATAGCCCACAGTACGTCATTTGAATCAAAAATATCAACATCTTCATCTACTAAAATCACATGTTTTAATTCTGAAAATGCTGCAAAGGCAAGTAAAGCAGCTTGTCTATGTTTACCTTCATCAGAAGGACTTCTTTTTATAAACTGAATAATAGCCATGTATTTGCCTCCACCGGAAGGATGAGCATAGACATTTTTTATATTACCAGGTAAAGCTTTTTCCAGTAAGATTAAGATGGAAGCTTCAGTAGGTATTCCGGCCATATTTACATGCTCTTCAGAAGGACCTATACATGATTGCATTATTGGGTTTTTTCTATGAGTAACGGCTTTAACCTTTATTACAGGTAATTCCGGTTTACTTGAACCTGTATATCCGGGAAATTCCGGCATGGCTTTTCCGGTGTTTGTATTTAAATCTTCTCTAATTCTTTTGTTTGGAATTAATTCCCCTTCAATTACGTATTCTGCATTAGCTATAGCCTTTTCATTTACAGTTAGACAATTTACTAATTTTACAGGCTCATTTCTTAATCCGCCGGCAATTGAAAGTTCATTAAAACCTAAAGGAGTAGTTGGAGGTTCAAAACAAGAAGCAATTTCTATAGCAGGATCAACTCCTATACTTATAGATATAGGCATAGGCTTATTGTCTTTTTCATACATCATTCTTAAAGTATCTAAATGTCTACCTGGAACAAAATACATAGAAATTTCATCCTTACTTTGTAAACATAATCTATGTATAGTTATATCGGATAATCCATTTATAGGGTTAGTTCCGTAACACATTCCCATTGTTATATACGGACCGGCATCCTCTTCAGTATTAGTTGGTGCAGGAATAAGTTTTCTAATATCAAATCCACTATCAGAAGCTAAGTGAACAACTTCTTGGCATGTAGCTTCATTATTGGATATAGTAATAGGATCTATTGGATTGTTTAGAGAGTCTTTTAATAAAAAACCAAGTTTTTCAGGTTTTTCATTTAACAATAAGCCAACTCTTTCACGACTTGACAAAAGTCCTATTAATACTTTGGAATTTTCATGTCCTTTAACGTTATTAAAAATCATAGCAGGACCTAATTTTGTAGGTCTTTTTACTGTACCGCCGGCTCCAACATATCTATATATTCCCGATATTTCAGCAAAAGGATCAACTTGTACATCTGTTTCCAATATTTGATTTGGAAAAGTTTTGAGATATTCAATAGATGTTCTTAAATCATTGATTTTAAAATTCATAAATTCACTTCCTATTCTTTGATGTTTTCTTTACAAAATTGCCAAAATTTCTTTGTAGTTGCTGTATGATTTTTATTGTTTTTTATCAAAAGAATAAGTTTATTTTTCAAAGGTTTTTCAAAAGGAATACTAACAATATTATTAATATTGCTTGTTTCTAGTAATTTTTTTGGTAGAATGCTAATACCGATGTCCTTAGAAATCATTTCTAATATAAGATTATGTCTTGAAACTATGTTTTTTATGTTTAGTTTTAAATTCCTTCTTTCGAACTCTTTAATAACTATGTCATTTAAAGTAGAGGTTTTATCCATTAGAATAAAGGGATATTTTTCTATTTCTTCATAACTAAGGGTTTTTTTATGGGCTAGTTCATGATTTTTATTACAGACTAATAGAAATTCATCTTCATAATAATTTATAAAATTATAATTGGAGAGCACTAGGTTAAAATTATCCCGTACAAGTGCAATATCAACTTCATCATTATTTAAAGCTTGCATTACATATTCTTGGTTCATTTCAATAATATTGAAATATATTTTTTTATCTAAATTTTCACTGCTAAACTTTGCTAATAATGAACTGGTTCCATAATAAGATAGTATTGGAATAGATGCAAAACGAATATAAGTTTCGGAGACAGCTCTATACTGGTCTAAAGATTTATTTAGCTTATTGTATTCTTTAAAAAAAGATTGAGCAAAGTCATATACCTCTTTTCCGGCATGAGTTAATTCTATTATAGATTTTCCTCTGTTTAATAATTCTATACCTAGTTCGTTTTCTAAAGCTTTGATTTTTTTCGAAAGTGATGATTGAGAAATAAACATTTCATTGGCAGCTTTTGTAAAGCTTTTATATTTTACAATAGCTAAGAAGTATTCCAGTTGGTCAGTATTCAATTAATTACCTCCTTAGAAACTCTAGCTTATTTGTTTAGCTAAAGTTTATAAAAAATAAAGTAGTATATCAATTCTATTTTAGAAAAAGGTTATTCTAAAAAGAAATTGTTGTTATAAATAATAGCTGATATTATTTATTTGCCATTATATAGGTTATATCAATTCTAATATCAAATAGAAATAATTACCATTAAAAATTCAACATACAGGGGATATTTATGAAAATAATAGTAGGAGTAACAGGAGCTAGCGGTGTGGCCCTAGCCTATAAAATTTTAGAATATTTGAATAAAATTGAAGAAGTTGAAGTCCACTTGATCTTATCTAAAAATGCCAAAGAGAATTTTAAATATGAAACATCATTAGATTATAAAAATGTATATAAATTTGCAGATTTTGTATATGATAATAATGATTTATCAGCTAGAATAGCCAGTGGTTCAAATGATTTTCATGGAATGGTTATTATTCCATGCTCAATGAAAACTTTAGCAGGAATTGCTTCCGGATATGCTGAAAATTTAATTTTAAGAGCAGCAGATGTTTCATTGAAAGAAAAAAGAAAGCTTATAATAGTTCCAAGAGAAACACCGCTAAATGTAATTCATTTAAGAAATATGAAATATTTAGCAGAACTTGGAGTAACAATAATTCCGCCAATGCTTACTTTTTACAATAATAGCAATACCTTAGATGAACAAATGGATCATATTGTAGGAAAGGTTTTATGGCAACTGGGAATAAAATACGATAAATTCAAAAGTTGGAAGGGTAAATAAAATGGATTTTATATTAGAAAAAGGAGTAGGAAAATATAAAATAATATGTACAATAAAATTTATTGGTGAAGATTTAGTAATATTTGTACAAGGTGGAGAAAAATATCATATTGGAGCCATAGCAGTAGGACTACCAAGAGAGAGTTTAAATGAAAAAGGAGCAATTTCATCAGATGTGACTACAATGGCTATACCATATCACAAAGAGGATATGATAGCTAGAGAATGGGCAAAAAGTACTAGTAAGATTATAAATAGAGTAACAGTAGCAATAGTAGGCATACATATAGATAATGCCACTAGGAAAGATATTGAAACATTAATTGATAATAATAATAAACTATTAGATGAATTTATAAAATTAATAAAAAATAAGTTTAACAAAGCATAGCCAATAGAAAATAGTACTGAAGGATTTATTTCCATCAACACTATAAATTATAGAGCCTAGAAAAAGCTAATGATTATAAATATCTATATCATTAGCTTTTGTTTTTAATTATTGTATAGCCTATTACATTCTTTTTTAGAGTAGTATCTACATACAAAGAAAGTTATTAAAGAAATAATTGTGATTCCTATAAAAATATAAAAATCTATAAACATATCTAAGGGAAAAATTATATCTAAAAAGCTTTCTAGGGCAAGTGGAATGACAAACAATATTACGCCTAGAGTATTTTTTTAATTTTCAAAAGAGGTAAATTAATGGAGACAAAAAATACTATATACTTTGTAAGACATGCTGAATCGGATACAAATATAAAAGATGAAATATTACGACCATTAACAGCTAAAGGAAGAGAAGAAAGTAGAATTATAAAAAGTTACTTAGCTAATAAAAACATAGATTTAATTTATTCTAGCCCATATAAACGTTCAATTGAAACATTAAAAGATTTTTCTTCTTACATAGATAAAGAAATAATTATTATTGAAAATTTAAAGGAGAGAAGAATTTCAGAAGAATGGATTGAAGATTTTGATAGTTTTGTTGAAAATCAATGGGGTGATTTTAATTTTAAATTAAATGGTGGAGAAGCCTTACTTGAAGTACAAAAAAGAAATATTAAAGCAGTACAAGGAATATTAAGAAATAATCCAAATAAGAATATTGTTGTAGGAACTCATGGAACTGCCTTGTCTACTATAATTAATTATTTTGATAATAGTTTCCAATATGAAGAGTTTAAAAGGATTAAGAATATTATGCCATGGCTTATTAAAATGGACTTTATAGATGGAAGGTATATTAAAATTCAAGAAATAGACTACAAAAAAGGTTGATATCTATCAACCTTAATGTGTTGTTCCACCAATTGTTGTAATATCCTCTTTTCTTGTAATTGCAGTTTCTACACATATCTCCAAGCCTTCTGCAATTTGTATTAAAGATAATGATGGTGTATTTACTTTATTTATAACCTGTTCTGTTGAATAGGGAACATGAATAAAGCCACCTTTAATATTTTTAAATTCAGGACTTGTATTTAAAAGATAAAGCAGTCCATACATTAGATTATTACATACATAGGTTCCGGCACTGTAGGAAATTGAAGCTGGAATATGGCTCTTTTTCATATTTTCCACCATTGCCTTCACAGGTAAGTTTGTAAAATATGCATTTTCCCCATCTTTAAAAATTACTTCATCTACTGGCTGTTGTCCCTTGTTATCTGGAATTACTCCATCGTTTAAATTAATGGCAACTCTTTCAGGGGATATTGTAAACCTTCCACCTGCCTGTCCTACACATATTACTATATTTGGCTTATTTTCTTTCATAGCCTTTTCTAAAACCTTTATTGAATCGTTAAAAACCGTAGGAACTTCTAATTTTATTATTTCAGCACCAGCAATTTTACTGGGAAGTAGTTTAATTGCTTCAAATGCTGGGTTAATTTCTTCTCCACCAAAGGGATCAAATCCTGTTATTAATACTTTCATAAATTCCTCCTATATAAATAATATTATAACTAAATAAAACGAATTACAATTATGAAAAACATAAAAACAAGTCTAATATGTTATAATCATTAAAAACCATAGGAGATAAAGATGTTACCGGAAAAACTTAAACAAGGGGACACTATTGGACTTTTTTCACCATCGTCTCCTTTTACTTATTTAACACCAAAAAGATTTGAAAGAGGGAAGAAGTTTCTAGAGTCAAAGGGCTTTAAGCTATTAGATGGAAAGCTTACAGGAAAATACGATTATTATCGTTCAGGCAGTATTAAGGAAAGAGCAAAGGAACTAAATGAATTAATTAGAAATAAGGAAGTAAAATGTATAATGTCCTCTATTGGTGGCTTAAACTCAAATTCTATTTTGCCCTATATTGATTATGAAGCTTTAAGGAATAATCCTAAAATAATTATAGGTTATTCTGATGTAACAGCAATTTTATTGGGAATTTTTGCAAAAACCGGACTTACTACCTTTTATGGTCCTGCCCTAATAGCTTCTTTTGGGGAGTTGTCGCCTTTTGTAGACTTAACCTACGAGTATTTTAAAAATATACTAGTAGATGAAAAAGAATTACCCTATGAAATGCCAACTCCTACTTATTGGACTGAAGAATTTATAGACTGGGAAAGTCAAAACAGAAGTAAAAGGAAAATAGAAAATAAATTAGTTACTTTAAATTCGGGAGTTGCAGAAGGTAGGCTTATTGGTGGAAATTTAAATACCATGTCAGGTATTTGGGGCAGTCCCTATATGCCGGAAATTGAAAAGGGGGATATTTTTTAATAGAGGATTCTTTAAAGGATATTGGTACAGTTGAAAGAAGTTTTGCTCATTTAAAGATTACCGGAGTTTTTGATAAAATAGGTGGGATAATTTTAGGAAAACATGAATTATTCGATAATAAAGAATCAGCTAGGAAGCATTACGAGGTTTTAAAAGAAGTAATAGGCCATACTAACATACCGATTTTAGCAGAATTTGACTGTAGCCATACCCATCCTATGTTAACAATGCCAATAGGTTTAAAAGTTAAATTAGATGCAGATAAACAAAAAGTTGAAATACTTGAAAAATATATAGATTAAATAGGAAGTGACAAAGGTAACTAAAACAAATTACCTTTGTCACTTATTTATTCCTTTAATATTTGATATTCTTCTTACTATAGGAAGGGGGAATAAGTTATGAAAAAATTTGAGTATAAATTAATGAAAACCGATGCTAAAGGAATATTCGGTGGAAAGGTAAATGTGGAAGAGTTAGAATATGAACTTAACCAATTAGGTCAAGAGGGCTGGGAACTAATGGAAAACATAGGTATGAATCAAGATTATGGTGCCACCCGTTGGTTAATTTCTGTATTTAAAAGGGAAATATAAAAATATATAATAGATGGCTTATAGCTGTCTATTTTTCTTATGATATAATAGTACAAAATTAGTATATATATATAAGTTAAGTGATAATTTTTTTAATTATACAAATAAAATTTAATTATTGGTGAATATATGGGAAAACTTAAGCTTGAAAAAAATACTTACAATGGAATTGAAAGACATGATATTCTATTTCTTTTAACATATTTTTTTATATTTGAAATAATAGGCTTATTTGCCTTTATGCTTATTTACATGTTTCTACCGTTAAATGAGTCTTACCTGGATTTATTATATGAATTTTCATTTTATGCAGTTTTAACGGGTATGGGAATATCCTTTTATAAGAAAGATTTAATTAGCTGTTTTAATAAGTTTAAAAAACATTGGTTTAAAATAATATTAATTCTCTTGGGAATAACTGTTCTAGATACCTATTTGGAATATTTTATGGATATTATTTTTAAATTGCCTACTCCGGAAAATCAAGAGATGTTAAATGAAGCCTTTATGGAATTTCCGATTTTTGAATCAATAACAACAGTTATATTTGCTCCTTTTATAGAGGAATTGGTTTTTAGACATATATTAATAGGTAAATTATCGGGAACAATTTCAACTATTGGTGCAGCAATTATTAGTATTGTATTATTTGCCTTTGTTCATAGTGGATTTAGTCTTTCATTTTTATCCTATATAACCGGTAGTATAATTTTAGCTCTTATTTATATAAAATCAGGAAAAAATGTAGTTGTTTCAATTAGTTATCATGTAATTTGGAATTTATTGGCAACAATAACCATGATTAGTTTAATTTAAAGGGAAAAATGAAAAATAATAATTTAGAAAATCGAAAGCAAAATAGAAAAATCATAAAAAATATTGTTTACGCCTTCTTATACTTTGTACTTTTAGATGAAATATTAGTCAGAGTATTACCAGTTTTTATTGATATTAATAATAAAGTATTAATAAATGCCGTATACAACGGGTCAAAAATATTTATAATGTCAGTTTGCGGACTTGTATTTTATTGGCATGAGTTAAGAACAGGTATGAAGGAATTTTTTAACAAATGGTGGAAGAAAATAATACAATTTTTACTGGTATTTATATTGTTTACAATATTATCGGAAATAATTGGTTTCTTAATTGAAATTCCAACATCTTCAAATCAATATGTTCTGGAAGAAATGATAGATTCATATCCTATAATGATATTTGGAACAATAATATTAGCACCATTTGTTGAAGAAATTATATTTAGACATATATTAATAGGAAGGCTGTCAAAAACCATACCGAAATTATTAGCCATAATTATCAGTTGTACTTTATTTGCCTTAATTCATAGTGGTTTAACCATATCCTTTATAGTATATTTTTTAATGGGCATAGCTTATACAATTATTTATATACTAAATAAAGACAATTTTGTAGCCTCCTTTATTTATCATGTAATTCACAATTCAATAGTATTATTATCGGTACTAGGTATTTTATAGATCATTTGTTAAGCAAATGGTCTTTTTTTATTTCCCATAAAAAATTAAAATTATTTAATATTTTTCTAATCTAACAAATTTGTTAGATTAGCACTATATATATTATAAATGGCTAAATTTAAATGAAGATATAAATTAGTTTAATAAATATTATATTGACAAGGAGACTACTTGGCATTACAATGTAGTTACTACTTGGTAATACAAAGTAGACTAGAAAAGAGGTGATTAAATGATTCCGTCCCAAATGCTAAAGGGAGTTTTAGAGGATTGTGTATTGGAAATAATATCAAAAGATGATTTATATGGCTATTTAATAGTTCAGGAATTAAGGGACTATGGGTTTGAGGACATAGTAGAGGGAACAATTTATCCCATACTTTTAAGATTGGAAAAGAAAAATTTAGTCACTTCAGAATATAGGGCTTCGGAATTAGGACCAAGGAGAAAATATTACCATATAACAGAGGAAGGGTTAAAACAGTTGGACAACTTTTACGAAAACTGGAAGGAACTTTCTCAGATTATTAATAGAATTTTAAATAGTAAGGAAGCAAGTAAAGAAAATGAGGAAGAATAATTTTACAAAAAAAAGATATAAACTAACAAATAGATTAAACAAGGAAAATAGAAAGGGATATTCAAATATACATTATTATATGAATTTTGATGATATTGCAGACCCTAGTAAGGACGAACTTTCCTATAATATTGCAAAGAAAATATATGATGGTCAAGAAATAGGCCTGACCTTTGAAGAAATAATAGGAGGAGATTATAGGGATTATTGTAATTCCCTTATAGCTAGTAGGAAAAAACCACCAGTAAAAAATAAGCTTAAGGTTTTTATTAGGTATGAAAGCTATGTTATTCTACTGGCCTTAATAGTAAATTTGCTCTTACAAAAGCCTAATATTAACAGTATTTTAAGAAAAGGAGTTAACTTAACAGGTTATGGAATAATGGCAGTAATTACTGGAATAATATATTTCGGAGTTACTCTTGTTCTTTTAAGGGAAGCTAGTAAATACAATAAAATTATTTCCGATGTAAAAGATGGAATGTTTATTACGCTAATAGCAATAGCAAGTTTAATTAATACAAATATCTATATAGGTTTTTGGATTTATATTTTATTAGTAATAATTTTTGTAGTACTGGCAGTTGTAATTAGTAAAAAATTAAAGATTTAAAAAAGTAGAAGTTATTAGGAGTTTATTATGAACTATAAGGAACTAAAAAATCAAAATGAAATATACTTTGAAAAACTACCAAAAGAATATAAGGAAAAACTTGTAGAAATAGGAACATATTTAGAAGTTAATAATATTTCTATTTATAATATTGAAAAAATTAAGGCGGATATTATAAATATTATGCTTGAAGGGGCGAATAGGGGAGAAAAAGTAGAAAATGTTATTGGTGAAAATAATAATATTTTTGCTAAGGAAATATTAGACAATGTACCAAAAATGAATTTTATAGAAAAATTTTTTAATTTTATTTATATTGCAAGATTTGCAGTATTAGGCATTTTAACTGCTTATATATTTGGAGGAATATCTGAAATATTAGATGATAAAAGTATAACTGAAGCAAAAATTAAATTTGATTACTTAGCATTTATAATAGTAGTGGTATTTGCAATAATTATGTATAAGCTAAATAAAAAAAGAGGGGAAAATATATTCAATAAAGAAAAGAACACTAGATATGTTTTTCTAATGATTATAAATACAGTCGTAGTTATAATAGCTGTGTTACTGCACCAACAATTTAAAAATTTAACATATTTTTATTACCCTGAAATAATAAGTTGGATAATTATTTTTATACTTATTGTATTAAGTATTATATCTACATTCATTGTTAATAAAAATAATTAAATGCAAGGGAGTTTGCTATGAAATATAAGGAATTAAAAAAAGAAAACAAAAATCTTATAAATAAAATACCAGGTGAATATAAAGTTAAATTGGAATATTTAGGAGAATATTTAGATGCAGCAGATATATCTCTCTATGAAATAGAGATTATAAAAAATGATTTATTAAATATGATTTTAGATGCAATAAACAGAGGGGAAAGTCCAAATGAAATATTTAATGAAAGTTTTGAAAAATTTTCAGAAGATATAGTTAAAAATACTAAAAAAATTAGTTTAGCAGAAAAAATTAGAGAAATGATTTACAATGTAAGATATTTTTTATATTTAATATTAATTTTATCAACTTATTTTAGTTTTAAAGACATGGGAATTAATTCGGTTTTTAAAAGCTATACAGAACATAATGTAGTAAGTATTTTTTTAATAATTGTATTAATTATATTTGTGTATTTTTATAATAGAAAATTTAAGAGAAATATATTTAGTAATTATAGATATAGGAAAATTGAACAACAGTATAATATTTTAACTATGGCATATATTTTATTATCAATTTGGGCTGAAAGAAATTTAACTTTTAAAGAATTTTTAATTCCATCGAAATTAACAGTATTTATTTATCTGATTTTATTAATTATTATAATATATTGTACTTTTAGTATTGAAAATAAAAAAAGATAGAGCAATAAGGAGTTTGCTATGAAATATAAGGATATAGAAATAGAAAACAACAAAATTATTACAAAATTAAATAAGGAAAATTATAAAGCCTATAAGGAAATAGCTATTTATTTGGATTTAGATAGTCGAATGGATTTAAGGGGAAGAATAATAAAAAATGATATTGTAAAAATGCTTTATGATGGACAAGTCCGAGGAGAAAACTGGGAAGAAGTTATAGGTGAAAATATAGAGGAATTTGCAGAAAATATTAAAAAAGAAAGAGAAGGTGCAGGAAGTAAATTAAAACTACTTTACACTTTAAGAAATGTAGTAGGAGTTGTTTTCCTTGTATTATTTATGAGTTTAGTTACAAATTTATTTAATTTAGACACTGCCTATAAAAATGGTGTAAGGTTTCCAATCTATATGCTTGCTGGTTTAATAGCTGGAATAATATATGTAATATATATAACTAATCATTTTAATGAAACAAAACAAAAACATAAACCTTGGTATAACATAGGAGTTTTAATTGGACCGGTGATTATTTTTACATCTATAATTACTGACTATTACTTTAGTATTAATTTTTGGTTTTTTACAATTTCATTAATTATTTCCTTTATTTTAACAATAGTTTTTCATATTGAATATAAGAAGGAAATGAATAGATTATTTAGGGAGAGTTTGTAGTGAATTTTAAGGAAATAGAAATTGAGAATAATAAAATAATAAATAAGTTAACAAGGGAAAACTATGCTGTTTACAAGAAAATAGACTACTATCTTGGACTGAATGACGGTATAGATAAGAGTAAATTACTAATAAAAAACGACATTGTTAATATGCTTTACGATGGGCAAAGTAGGGGAGACAACTGGGAAGAAGTAATTGGAGAGGACTACAAGGCCTTTGCCGATGAAATATATGAATCTAAGAAAAAGATGGGCTTTAAATTAATCTTCCTGTATTTTATTAGAAATTTGACCATAGGACTTTTAGTAACAATGTTATTAAATATATTTTTCAACCTTGTGACCATATCCTATGTAAAACAAAGTCCAGGTAAAATCAGAGTTTTTGACCTTAGTATTTTTACAATATTTATAGTAATTTTAACAGATATATTTTTTATAAAAATTCAAAATATTAGAAAGGTATTTAGTGGCAAGGTATTTGGAATTGTAGTATCTTTAGGATTTATTGCAGCAATGTTTTATCCAATAATAGAAAATAAAATAGGATATGGCTTTACTCTTACAGCCTTTATAGTTCTAGCTGTACTATCTGTAATTTTGTTTTTTATTAAGCCAAAGGAGAAAAATGTACAAAAATACTATATTACTATATTTTCAATTTTTATAGCAATGATGGTACTTGCACAGTTTTTAAGACTGCCAGAGTTTTGGATTGGTGAAAAAACATATATGGTTCTATTTGTTCTTAATATAATACTTGTAATTTTACTAAGTAAAAAATACAAAAGGGAAGTAAATACTTGGATTAACTCTTAGGAGGAAGTATATGAAATATTCTGAATTAAAGAAATGTAATAGTGATTTAAAATCTCAATTAAATGGAGATTATTATTCGACCTATAAGGATGTTGAACATTATTTAAGGGCAAAAATAAAATCCACCATAGATATAGATATAGTTTTATACGATATTTTAAATATGTTTTTAGATGGACAAAATAGAGGGGAAGACATTAGTAATATTGTAGAAAATATTGATGATTTTGGAAGAGAAGTATTAAAGAATTATACAAAACCAAGTTTTTTAAGTAGATTAATATCCCTACTATATGACTGTAGTTATTTTATTATAGCATATTTTATTCTAGTAATATTTTCTTTACTGGATTTAGACAAATCCTCAGGAAATATATTGACCTACAGGGTGAATTTGGATTTAAGCTTACAAGGAATGGTGCTAGGTTTTTTAATAGGTGGTATTATTATATTTGTATTAAATAAATATACTAAACCGAGTTTTAGGAAAAAATATAAAATCATACAAATAATAATGAGTTTTATAGCGGCTATATTAATAATTATATTTGGAAATATTATTTTTAACACTTGGTTTTTTGAAAACCCAATAATAATAAACACCAGTCTACTTTCCCTTATAATTATATCCCTTATAATAATTCTCTTAGTATTATATGTAAGAAAGTTAGCTAATAGTAAGGTGGAAAAAATAATAGCTTAATATATTACTTAATAAAAGGGAGTTTGCAATGAAATATAAGGATTTATTAGAAATAAATGAGGAATTAAAAGGTAAGTTAAATAGGGAGTATTATGGTATATTCAAGGATATAAATACTTATATAACTATAAAAATAGGAAATAATATCGACTCTAATGTAATAATGAACGATATTTTAAACATGTTTGTTGAAGCCCAGGAAAGAAGGGAAGAAATTGGAAATATTATAGGAAATGAGACGGATATAAAGGAATTTTGTGACAGTATGATAGAAACTACGGTAAAATTACCCTTAAAGATAAATATATAGAATTTTTTACAGAAGCTTCCCTTATGTTAGCAGGAATGCCTGTGATTTTATATTTGTTAGAGATATTCTTTGGTAAAACAAAATTTTTCCAACCCTTAATTATAAGTTTAAAAGTAGTCCTATACTGGCTAGTAATATGGTCCCTGCCTGTAATCTATAGGTTAATAGTAAGAAGGAGCAAACCAACAGATAGGGAATTTATTGGTTTTTATTATTACTTAACGGTCTTCATACTCATAGTAGTTTTTCTTCTGTTAATGGATAAGTTAAATCTTTCAGAGCTTTTACTTACAGTGGATTTTAAAATACTAGTAGCTACTACAATTATTGGAACAATATTGTCCATTGTTACTATTAGGGCTATGAATAAAAAAATGGATAAGGTCTTAAAATAGTTCTTTTTCTTAATTAGAATAATATTGTATAATATTCTATATTAAGATTTTGGAGGAACTATGAATTATACTTTAAGAATAGCAGATAAAAAAGACAGTGTCTTTTTAGCCAAGGCAAGAATAGATTTTTTAGGTCTTCTTGGTTATGAAATCTCCCAGGAAGAATATAGGGATGTTTTAAATTTATTAATTAAACAAATTGAAGAGAAAATCAACAAAACATTAGTGTGTGTTTTAGCTGAATACAATAATCAAGTAATTGGAACAGCCTACATGACAATTGAAGAAAGACTGTACCACCCTGAAACACCAAATGGTATACAGGCTAATATTGTAAATGTCTATACTAAGGAAAGTTTTAGGGGGCAAGGAATTGCTTCTGCAATGGTTAAAAAGTTAATGGAATGTTCTAAAGACTATAATATTGAAAAGTTGACTTTAGATGCAACAAAAATGGGGGAAAGTGTATACAGAGGATTAGGATTCTCATCTGAAAAAGATCCAATTTTACCTACACCAATGTACTTCTATACAAATAAATAGATAAATGAGTATTAAAAATAGACATAAAGAAGGCGTTACTTAAGTAACGCCTTCTTTTTATTGAAAGGGGAAGGATTTAAATACAATTATGTATATAAATTCTTCTATATATATAATATACGTAAATTCATTATTTTTCAAACATATTTATTAAAATTATTATATATTAAAAAATATTACTGAATATTGTAAGAATATTGTAAGAAATATGTAATAATTTCTTAAAGTTATTGAAACTTTTGCTTGTTAGAATATATATGACAAGAAAAAACAGATATTTATTAATTTTAAAATTTAATATTTATAAAATTTATTTAAATTATATTATTTTATACTTCATAAGAGAGGAGTTTATTATGAAAAGATTAATAGGACTAGGATTGATGGTTTTAATAACTTTAGGTGGAATTTGTTATTTCTTTGGCTCTGATTTTGAAAAACCAGAGGAATATAATTATTCTGTAATAAATGAAACTAGTAAAAAGTTTAAAAAATTAGGGATTTCAAATAAAAGATTTACTACTGTTTTAACAGATGTTAGTGATGAAAATTTAGAAAACAATAGGGAATTATTTTTCTTAGTTGAGAAATTAGAAAAGGACAATATTTTTTCAATTAAAGCTATAGATGAATCTGAAGAGATTTATGAAGGTACAATAAAGGTTAAGGAAAATGAACAATTAATTATTAAAGATATTGTAGGAAATAAGTTAGTTACTAATAAAGATGTAGATGAGGCAGTTGATAATATAGATTTTAATATAAAGAATATTGTAAAGAACTGGGACTATAAGGTAGAAAAAAACAAAGTAAAATCAAAATATATCGGTAAACATAAAAATGCGACTAAGGTTATGGGAAAGGATTTAGAAATAAAAAGTTCAGATATAGTTAATCCAAATGAAGTGGCAAATGTTAGTTACGAACGAGGACATAGGAATTATTCCTGGATAAATATATACCATTAAAAATAAAATAGTTAGGTAATTGTAGTAATTTCTTAGATATTTAGGAGTTTTTTCTTTGGTATTATATTTGTAATAAGGAGAAGATTATGAAAAATTCAATTAGTAAAGTAAATATTTATGAAAATTTATTTGTAAAAAGCATTGGAAAATTAAGGGAAAACATTAAGACAATAGATGAAATGGTAAAAATATTAATGGGAAGGTATTTGTTAGAGCCCTATGAAAATAAGGACTTTACCCTAAAGGTGTTGGAAAATACAAATGAAAAATATGGAGAAGAAAAGTATTTAAGCCTTAATAATATTGAAACCTATAAATTGAAATTTAAAAATAGTTTTTATCTTGTAGGTTTTAATAGAAGTAATAATGGTGTTTATGTAGAGGGAAATGAATGGTTAAAAAAACAGCTAATACTTTTAAGAGGTTTAAATAAAGAGGAGTTAAGTAATATATTTTTAGTAGGGGAGTACTTGTATTTAAAGGAGGAGTCTTATGTATGTAGTTGAGACTTTCCACAATGCAGATAGAAGTTTTATAAGAAAATACAAACTAATATATGAAAATGGTAAAAAATATCTTAGGCCCAATTTAAAAAATATTGAAGATATATTATTGAAACTTAAGGAAAAATATACAGTTGTGGATTTTAACAATAAAAGATTTATAGAAGTAGTAAAAATTAACACAGATGAAAAATATGGGAAAACAAATAATGTTAATAATATTAAGGGCTATAAACTTATAAATGACGAAAAATCAAAGGATTTATTTTTAAAAAGAGAAGAAGCTTTTAAAGATATGGGAAATATATTAATAGGAATAAATTTAGATAATAATGGTTTTTATATTGAAGGAAGTAATTTATTAAAAAGAAGAATTATTTGTAAAAGAGGGCTTTCTGAAGAAGAAATAAACAATATTTTTTTAGCAACAGAATATATACTTTGTAATAATGATTAAAATTAAGATACAAATGCATTACTGTAAAAGTGGTGCATTTTTTATTCGCTAACAGTCTACGGCTCGTGGATTGTATTTTATAGATTTTACAAATAGAATGTTCAAGAGGTGTATGAAAAAATGGACAAGGAAAAAAGAAAGATATTATTAGAGAATTATAAAAATAGGAAGCCGGAAAAGGGGATACTTTCTATTAAAAATAAAACTGAGGAAATAGAATTTTTAACTATAGCTAAGGATAAAAAAGCGAATATTAATAGTATAAAGATGAAATTAAATACAAATTGGCATCCTAATAAAGAACTACAGGACCTATGGAATAAATACGGTGAAGGGGATTTTGAAATAGATTTAATTGAAAAATTAAAGTACGATGATCCAAAAGAAGATTATACTAGGGAATTAAATGAGTTACTGGAAATATTATTGTTAGAAAAGAAGGATGCAAGAAGATTGGAGAAGAAAAAAAGTAACTTGTAAGTAATTTATATTTACAGGATAAGATATAAAGCTTTATTTGTTCATTAAAAAGAGTTAAAATATAGTAAAGGGATATGTTATTTTGGAGGCATTATACTATGGACTGTGCTAAAATTGGTGAGTTAATTTACAACTTAAGAAAAGAACAGGGATTGACTCAAAAAAACATTGCAGACAAATTGAATATTAGTAATAAAACCGTATCGAAATGGGAAAGAGGATTAGGCTGTCCTGATATTGCCCTTTGGAATGATCTTTCGGAAATATTAAATATAGATATTTCTCAAATGATGACTGGTGAAATTAGTTTAAATAAAGAGGATATTGGAAAATTATCCAGAATTCGTTTTTATACATGTCCAAATTGTAAAAATATTTTAACTAGTACAGGAGTAGCTACAATATTTTGTTGTGGAAGAAAACTGGACCCACTTATTCCTAAGAAAAATGAATTTGTTAAGGTGAAAATTAACATTTCAGATATTGAGTACTATATTACAACAGATCATGAGATGAATAGACAAGCCTATATATTATTTGCAGCCTATGTAAAAAATGACAATGTTTTTATTAGAAGAATGTATCCGGAACAGAGTCCTAATTTTAGAATTCCCTATACATCAGGAGGAAAATTATATATTTATAGCACAAAATTTGGATTTTTAAATATAGACAATGGATTTAATTAAATATAAATTTTAACCCTGGTAAATTTTACTAGGGTTTTTTTATGCTATTAAAAAATTATTAATAATATTTATTAAAATATTGGGTAGTAAAATAATTGGGAAAGAATAAAGATAAAGAACAAATACATATATGAATACTAAATATAGTGCTATACTAAATTTAGGAGCAATAATGATTATAAATTTTTAAATTGCAAAAGGAGGGATAGTAGTGGATATAATTGAAAGATTTAAAAACTATGTAAAAATTGAAACAACATCAGATGCTAACAGTACAACAGTACCAAGTACTAAAACTCAACTGGACTTTGCTAAAAAATTAGCTGAGGAGCTAAGGGAAATTGGATTAGTGGATATTGTTCAAGATAAAAAGGGATATGTTTATGGAAAGCTTGAAGGAAATATTGAAAAACATATACCTACTGTTGGATTTATAGCTCATATGGACACATCTTCGGATTTTATTGGAAAAGATGTAAATCCTCAACAATTTGTCTATACCGGTGGAGATATTAAATTAAATGATAATTGTGTAATGACTGTTAAGGAGTTTCCATTTTTAAAGGATTTAGAAGGGCAGGAATTAATTACTACAGATGGAACAACGCTTTTAGGAGCAGACAATAAGGCAGGAATTGCAATAATAATAGATGCAATGAAGTATTTGAAGGAACACCCTGAAATTAAACATGGACATATTCAAGTTGGTTTTACTCCAGATGAAGAAATAGGACGAGGAGCAGACCATTTTGATGTACATGGCTTTAATGCAGATTTTGCCTATACAGTAGACGGTGGTCCAATTGGGGAGTTAGAGTTTGAAAACTTTAATGCAGCTACTGCAAAAATAAAAATTAGGGGACAAAGTGTTCATCCTGGTACAGCAAAAAATATTATGGTTAATTCCCTTTTAATTGCCATGGAATTGGAAAACATGCTTCCTAAAAATGAAAAGCCTGAATATACAGAAGGTTATGAAGGATTTTTCCTTTTAAAGGATATGCAAGGCAATGTTGAATATACAGAAATGGAATATATAATAAGGGATCATTCTATGGAAAAATTCGAGAAAAAGAAAAGTTTACTTGAAAATATAGTGGAATTTTTAAATGAGAAATATGGTAATATAATCGAATTGGAATTAGATGACAGCTATTATAACATGAGGGAGAAAATAGAGCCTCATATGGAAATAATAGACCTAGCTGAAATGTCTATGAAACAGTTGGGAATAGAACCTAATATAAAGGCAATACGTGGTGGAACAGATGGTGCTAGACTTTCCTACATGGGACTGCCAACACCAAATTTATTTACCGGAGGTTATAATTTCCATGGTAAATTTGAATTAATTCCAACAGAGTCAATGAGAAAGGCTTCACAGCTACTAGTTAAAATAGCTGAAAATATGGTAACAGAAGATATTATAGGATAACTGAAAAGTTATCCTTATTTTAGGAGGATATATGGGAAAATTAACAGGATTAAAACCGGAAAGAGTATTTTATTATTTTGAGGAATTAACAAAAATTCCAAGATGTAGTTATAATGAAAAAGCCGTAAGTGATTATTTAAAATCCCTAGGAGAAAAATTAGGCTTGGAAACTATTCAAGACGAAAGTTTAAATATAATAATGAAAAAACCTGCAACAAAGGGATATGAAAATTCTGTAGGAATAGTAATTCAAAGTCATATGGATATGGTTTGTGAAAAAGAAGAAGGTTCAAATCATAACTTTACATGTGACCCCTTGGAAATATTTGTTGAAGGTGATTTAATAAAGGCAAATAAAACTACCCTAGGTGGCGATGACGGTATAGGTGTAGCAATGGGGCTGGCATTAATGGAAGACAATGAACTAGAGCATCCTAAAATGGAACTAGTTGTTACAGTAGAAGAAGAAGTTAAAATGACCGGTGCCTTTAATTTGTCGAATAAAGTACTAGAAGGACGAAAATTAATTAATATTGACTCTGATGAAGAGGGAATACTTACTATGGGTTCTGCCGGTGGTGAAGCAATAGATATAAAACTACCTTTAAATTTTGAAGAGGTAGAAAATTCTACTAATTATGAAGTTAATATTTCCGGTTTACTTGGAGGTCATTCAGGTATGGAAATTGGAAATGGCAAGGGGAATGCCATTAGAATACTAAGTGAAGTTTTAGAGGAAATATTTAAAATTACTGAATTTAAAATAGTAAGCATTTCCGGTGGAACTAAGGACAATGCAATACCAAGAGATGCAGTTGGAATTATTTCCATAGCTACTAGTAGTGAGAATAAGCTATTGGAAAATTTAGAAAATATTAAGAAAATAGTTAAGGAGAACAATAAAAAAATTGAAGGAGATTTAAATATTAGTATAGAAAAGGTTAATAAATCTTCAAAGGCAATGTCTAAAAAGAATACAGAAGATATTTTACACCTACTAAAAAATATTCACATTGGACCTTTTACCATGATTCCAGGAAATGAAACAATTGTAGAAAGTTCTTCAAATTTAGCCCTTGTAAGAACAGAAGAAGAAATATTTTCTATTAGGGTTTCTGAAAGAAGTTCGTCTCCTAAATCTATGGAAAAACTAAGAAATACTATTATTGAAGTTGTAGAAAAAACAGATGCCAAACTAACAACAGGAGATAACTATCCTGCATGGGAGTATAAGCCTGTATCACAGTTAAGGGAAACAGCAGTTAGGGTATATAAGGAATTATTTAATAAGGATTTAGTCACAACTGTAATACATGCCGGTCTTGAATGTGGAATATTAAATGAAAAATATCCTGACATGGATATAATTTCAGTAGGACCAAATATGAGATTTATTCATACACCTGATGAAGAATTATCTATTTCTTCAACAGAAAGGGTTTATAAATTTGTAAGAAGATTAATAGAGGAATCTAAGTAAAAGAGGGGAACACCCCTCTTTTTTACTATAAGTCTAAACTATTTTTGAAGCTATAATTCCTATTATCCATAAGTGTAGCGGATAAAAAACATAGAAAAAATATTTTGTAAATTTTGTATTTTTTCCCCTTTTTCCATTATAGAGATGAAAAAATGGAATGCCGGCAGCAAAAAACAAGAGGTCTGAAAAATTGCCTATAGTAATTAGGATTTCTCTTGTATTTCCCTTAGCTATTATATTTGCATCTAAGAAAGAAAAAATCATTAAAACTACAAAAATAGCTGTTATTATTAGGCATATTAAGTTTCGTTTTAAAGGATTATTTCTATTAACATAAATAATTAACATAAGGATTACAATCATGTATCCGCCTTCGGTAAACATTCCTAGAAGAATTGTTCCAAATATTAGTAAAATCCCTAAGAAAGAATTGTCCTTATAAAAGACTTCTTCTAAAAAATAAAGGGCTGTTACTCCTAAGGCTAGAGATAAAAATATACTGTTATAAACAAAAAACTCCGGTTTTTTTATAATAAGATTGTTAATTATCATATTTCCAAGGAACATAATAATCCCTGCTAAATATAATCTTTTAATATATTTTTCCCGTTTTTTAGTATGTATAAAAGCTTCAACTGACAGGAAAGCAAATACAGCAGCAACAGGTCTACTTATAAAATGAAAAAATGCTTGCCACTCTAGAGGAATAAAATAACCAATATGGTCTAATACCATAAGAAATGCCATTAAGAACTTTAAACTTGTACCTGTCATATAACAAACCCTTTCCAAATATTTATCTAATTTAATTACATTATAATTTTAGCATATATGGCAATTATATTTATAGTTTACTTTTTAATTTTAGCAGGAAAATAATTAATATAGTCTGTTATTTATTTTATATAAAAGACATATTATGATAAAATTAAGGCATAATAATAGAGTTTTAGGAGGAATTTAGTGAAGAAAAAGTTATATAAAATACTATCGTTACTGCTTGTAGTATCAATATTTTTTACAGCATGTAACAAAAAAGAAAATAATGTAGAAACACAAAGCAATGAATTAGGGGAAAAACCAAGATTAGAAGACGATTTTTATGAATATGTAAACTATGATTGGTTAAAGGATAATGAAATTCCAGAAGATAAAATTTCATTAGGCTATATGGAACAAATTCAAGAAAATATAGATGTAGGCCTAAAGGAGGAGTTAGACAATCTAGTAAAGGCGGAAAACATTGAAGATCCTGTAAAAAATGAAATGATTAAACTTTATAAAATGTTACTGGACTTTGATAATATAGATAAACTAGGAACTAAGCCTATTGAGCCATATTTAAAGGAAATTGAAGAAATACAAACAGTAGAGGACTTAAACAACTCCTTAATAAAATGGGAAAATGATCTAAGTATACAATCTACACTTGTGGAATTTTCCATAGGTACCGACACAAAAGATGTAACTAAAAAAAGCCTATCTTTAGGATTTGCCTCATCTATACTGCCGGACAAAAGCCTTTATGAAGAAGGAAATGAACAAGGTGAAAAGATTTTAGAGCTATACAAGGAGTCAATGAGTAAGGCTTTAACAAAATTTGGTTTAGCTGAAAAAGATGCAGAAAAGAAAGTTGAAAATATGTTAGCAGTAGATAGAAGAATTGCTGAATATGAGCTAACATCGGAAGAATATAGTGATGATGAAAAATCATACAACTTAGTTTCTAAGGAGGATTTAAAAAGCAAGTATAAAAGCTCCTTGGATTTAGTTAGAATAATGGAAGAAACAATGCTTGTTGCAAGAGATGCAGTAGAGGTAACGGATATAAACATATTAAGTAATTTAGACAAGGTTTTTGATTCGGAAAAACTGGAAGAAACTAAGGATTGGATTTATGTTTCTACAATATTTTCCAAAGGGTATATACTATCTAACGATATTAGAGAAATAATTGTAGAGTTTGAAAGTGCTGTATCAGGAACAGTTCCGAAGGAAAATGAAAGGGAAGAATTTGCCTTTAAAACCATAAATGACATATTCGGTTTTTCCTTAGGGGAAATTTATGTAGAAAAGAATTTTAGTCAGGAAGCTAAGGAAGATGTAGAACAAATTACTAAGAATATAGTTGCAAAATATAAGGAGAGATTAGAAAACAACGACTGGTTAGGTGAAGAAACTAAAAAAGAAACCTTGAAGAAATTAGATTCAATGGCAATAAAAATTGGTTATCCTGAAAAATTACCGGAATACTATTCCTTATATAAAATAGACGAAAACAAAGATCTTGTAGAAAATATAGCTTCCTTAAGAAAAATAGAAAAGGAATATACAATATCAAAAATAGATGAACCTGTAGACAGAAGTGAATGGGAAATGAAGCCACAAGAACTAAACGCTTACTATAGTCCTTCAACTAATGACATAAACTTCCCAGCAGGAATACTACAAGAGCCTTTCTATAGCTTGAACCAAACTTCAAGTGAAAACTACGGCGGTATTGGAGTTGTTATTGGCCATGAAATGTCCCATGCCTTCGATACAAATGGTTCCCTATATGATGAAGTTGGTAATATGAGAAACTGGTGGACTGAAAAGGATCATGAAGAGTTCCAAAAAAGAGCAGACAAGGTTATAGAGTCCTTTGATGGAGTGGACTTTATGGGTGAAAAGGTTAATGGTAAATTAACCGTATCGGAAAATATAGCTGACTTAAGTGGCATAGCTGTTTCCTTAGAGGTGGCTAAATCAGAAGAAGATTTTAAGGCTAAAGAATATTTTGAAAACTATGCTAAAATTTGGGCAAATAAAACCCGTCCGGAATTAATAAGTATACAATTAACTACAGATGTACACGCCCCAGGTAAAATAAGAGTTAATAATCAAGTAGTAAACTTTGATGAATTTTTCGAAGCCTACAATATTAAAAAGGGCGATAAAATGTGGAGAGAAAAAGAAGATAGATTAAGTATTTGGTAAACAAAAAATCCGTTGGTAACAACGGATTTTTGTCTTTTAAATAAAGAAAATAAAGTAAATTCAACCTTTACTATAATTTTTTCCTACTTGATTTTATATACTGTAACTATATCTAGTATGTTGAAAATATTATTATTCATTAGTGTTTTTAAGGCGTATCTTTATTAAAAAGAAGAAAGATATGAAAATTAAAAATTTAATTCCAAAATAGTAGAAACTTCCCTTTGCTAAATTTTTATTATCATAATACTTTTGTACAGGCCAATAGCTAAATATATTTACTCCCATATAGAAAGAAAGAAGTGTTTTTAAAATTGTGTTAATTGGCAAGTACCAAATAACTACAGTGAAAATGGCAGTAAGAAAAACTGAAAACCCAATATTTAATAGCCAAGGTAACCAATGGGGTTTTTCAATATCTTGCCATAGCCAATATTTTAAAATATTTTTATCAGTTGTATAAAGACTTTTCATATAAACCTCCTAAAATTATTAATTACCAAGTTTTCGTTTCTAAGTATTTATTTACCCTGTTATTAGATTCTTCAATAATATTTTTATCATAACCGATTTTTTCTAAGAGGTTTATTGCATTTCTAGTTATTACAGCACCATTTTTTAGCTTATAATCAAAATTTAGGTCCCCATTGGATTTGTTTTCTGAAAAATGATAATTTGTATAATTCCTAGAAAGTATTTCAGAAAGTTCAATATCGTGAGTAGCAATTAATTTAAAGGAATTGTTAGCAGCAATTTTTTCCAAAATAGTTGCAGATGCAGCAATTCTTTCAATAGTGTTTGTACCTCTTAAAATTTCATCAATTAGGCAAATACAGTATTTGTTTTCAATAGTATCCAATATTCTCTTTAAGGAGATAATTTCCTTCATAAAGTAACTGTTACCTTCAAGAACATCATCTTTTATAGCCATAGAGGATATAATAAATATTGGCTTATAGGTAAATTCCCTTGCACAAATAGTTCCTATTGTTTGAGCAAGTAATAAATTTACTCCTATGGCCTTTATAAAAGTTGACTTACCTGAGGCATTTGAACCGGTTATAACAATGTTCTTTTCTAAATCTAAGGAATTGGCAACGGCATTTTCAACAAGGGGATGGTAAATGTCCTTAAATGCTATTTTTTCTTCATTTACAATATTTCCTTTACAAATATAAGGAAGGGTTAATTCGAAATTTGCTGTTGATATAGCTACTTCAATTTCGCAAATAGCCTTAATAATTTCCCTAAACTCATTATTATATTTTTCTATATCCTTAGAAATTGAGCCTGTTACTAAAACCCCGGAAAGAAAGATTATATTTACAAATTTCAGTAAAGTTTCTTCTAAGGTTACAGCATTTGATTCTAAGGTGTTATAATAATTCCTGTATTTTTTAAATCTCTTAAAAGAATTAGTATATTTATTTAAATAGTCGTTTAAATTCTTACTATTTAATTTCTTTAAATTATTATAAACAGATAGGATTTTAATAAAATATTTACAATATTCAGAAATTTCCTGTATCATTTGGCTATTTTTAATATAAATACTAATATTGGTTATTATGGAAATAAGTAAAAGTATTAAAAATACTAGGTTTTGCAAAAAAAGAAAAAGTATTACAAACACCAAGGGTAAAATTGAAAACAAATAGTAAATCTTATTTTCTAAAAAATCACTTTTAAAATCCTTGTAGTAAAAATCGGCAAAAGTTGGTAGGTAGAGTCTACCTAGCCGATTAAATTCATACATTACTCTAGCAGACAGGTCCTTGTTGTTTTTAAATATCTCCTTAAGTTTTTGCCTATTTTCAAATATTTCTTTACTTGGTTTAGTATTATGTAACTCCATGTAGAGATATTCTTTCCCTATGGAAGAACGACAAATATTTATTTTCTTATAGATATCATCTAAATCTAAATCATTCCAGGTAATATTATCAATAAAATCTTCATTATGTTCAAATTTTTGGGAAATTTTTAAAAATTCAGCTATATCTTCAAGGGAATAGTCTGTGTTAGTAGGATTTTTCCCCCAGTTATTTAAATAGAATTTAATTAATCTTCTTTTATTTACCTGCATACTAATATAAACCAGTATGGATAAAACTGCTAAACCTATTACTATATATAGTAAAGTTTTGTTCATAACAACCTCCAATTTAAAACTAAATATAGAATAGCATATAAACTAATTAAATTTTAGTGAAAATTAGTTAATAAAATATTTTTTAGTATTTATATTGGAAAATATTTTTTAATATTAAGAATGTCTAATATATTTATTTTAATTTCATTGTTGAAAGCCTTAAGCTATGATAAAATTTCATAACTAGGGGGTTTTTTTGTGAGTATTTTAACTGTTAAGAATTTAAGCCACAGCTATGGTGGTAGAGATATATTAAAAAATGTAAATTTTATTTTAAACAAGGGAGAACATGTTGGTCTTGTTGGACCAAATGGAGAAGGTAAAAGCTCTTTTATGAATATTGTTACAGGTAAACTTATACCTGATGATGGTGAAATAGAATGGGCTAAAAGAGTAAGAATAGGATATTTGGACCAACATGCTTCATTGGATATGGATAAAACCGTTAGGTATGTTTTACAGGATGCCTTTTCATATCTTTATGATATTGAAAAGGAAATAAATGAATCCTATGAAAAAATGGCTAGGGTTTCTGAAGAAGAAGTTAATAAATTATTAGAAGAAGTTGGAGAATTACAAGAGATTTTAGAACAACAGGATTTTTATTTAATTGATTCTAAGGTAGAGGAAATAGCTAATGGAATGGGCATAGATAAAATAGGTTTAGACAAAACTATTTCTGAACTTTCAGGAGGACAAAGGTCCAAGGTCTTACTAGCTAAATTATTGTTGGAAAAACCGGATATTTTAATGTTAGATGAGCCGACAAACTATTTAGACGAAGAGCATATTGAATGGCTTAGACGTTATTTACAAAATTATGAAAATGCCTTTTTATTAATTTCCCATGATATTGCTTTTTTAAATTCTGTAATTAATTTAATCTACCATGTGGAAAATATGGAGTTAAACAGATATGTTGGCGATTATGATGAATTTGAAAGACTAAGGGAAATAAAAAAGAAACAATTAGAAGCTGCCTATAAAAAACAGCAACAGGAAATTGCCGACTTAGAGGATTTTGTTGCAAGGAATAAGGCTAGGGTAGCAACTAGAAATATGGCTATGTCCAGACAGAAAAAACTGGATAAAATGGAAAAAATAGAACTTGTAAAAGATAAGGTAAAACCGGTATTTAACTTTTTGGAATATTCAGCAACAGGCAAGGTTATTTTTGAAACGGATAATTTAGTAATTGGTTATAACAAACCCTTAACAAAGCCTTTAAATTTAAGAATGGAAAGAGGCAATAGAATAGCCATTGTTGGAGAAAATGGACTTGGCAAGACAACTTTAATAAAAACTATTTTAGGAATGGTAGAACCTTTAGAGGGAACAGTAGAATTAGGACAAAATTTGAAAATTGGGTATTTTAAACAGGAAGAGGATTTTGGTAACGAAAATACCTGTATAGAGGAAATGTGGGAAGAATTTCCTTCATGGGAACAATTTGCTGTAAGGGCAGCCTTGGCGAAATCTGGCCTAATGACAAAACATATAGAGTCTAAAATACATGTACTAAGTGGTGGAGAGCAGGCGAAAGTAAGACTTACTAAAATATTAAATAAGGAAACGAATATTTTAGTTCTTGATGAGCCGACAAATCATTTAGATATAGATGCAAAAGAAGAATTAAAAAGAGCCTTAAAAGAATATAGGGGTGGAATATTTTTAGTTTCCCATGAAAAAGAATTTTATGAGGAAATAGCAACGGAAATATGGAATATGGAAGACTTTAGAGCTTAAGAGAAAAAGGAGTAAAAATGAAATTATTATTTATAATTATAGCTATTTTAATATTGATAATATCTTTTATTTTACTCCTTAAAGGTGAAGGGAAAGCTGTTAAATTATTAAATGAAAATAGCAAACCCTATGAAAATGGAATTTCTACCAGGGAGAAAGTTTTACTAAATGGAGTAGAGCAATATATTTTTATAGTTGGGAAAAATATAAATAATCCTATACTTTTATTTTTACATGGAGGTCCAGGATTTCCAGAATTGCCCTTGGCATGTAATAAAGGAACGGACAAACAGCTGGAGGATAAATTTACAGTTTGTTATTGGGAACAAAGAGGAGCAGGACTTAGCTATACATCTAAAGAGGATATAAAGAATTTAACAGTAGAAGAAATAGTAGATAATGGAATAGAATTAAGCGATTATTTAAGAAAAAGATTTAATCAAGAAAAAATATACCTTATGGGTCATTCATGGGGAACATTTTTAGGAATAAAAATATTGTGGAAAAAACCGGAATATTTTAAAGCTTATTTTGGAATAGGGCAAATATCGGATCAAACCTTGTCAGAAAGTATAGGCTATGTAAAATTACTAGAAAGTGCAGAAAAAAAGAAAAATAATATTGTCTTGAAAAGACTAAGAAAAATTAATATAAATGCCTTAAATTTTTTAGACATAGGGTATTTGGAACTTATGTATAAAAGATGGTTAAATAAGGGAAATATTGGTATTCAGGACAATCAATTTAGATACATTTTAAAAGTAGTAAAGGATAGAATACTCTTTAGTGGCTATTCTTTCTTAGATACTTTTAAATATATTAAAGGAATGTATTATTCCTCTAAATATATACTGCCACTTATTTATGATGAGAATTTAATGCAGAAGTATTATGAGTTTGAAATGCCAATGTATTTTTTTCATGGCATATACGATAATTTAGTTTCCTATGAACTAGCCTACGACTACTATGAGAAAATAAAAGCACCTAGAAAAGATTTTTTTACATTTTACTTGTCAGAGCATTCGCCACAGGTTGAAGAAGCTGAAAGATTTACAAATAAAATTTTTTCTCTGTTAGATAAATTAGAAAATAATGTAGAAGATATTAGGGATAAGAATGAAGAAAAATATAGTAATTAGGGAATATAAAAAAGAAGATTTAAATACTATTATGGATATTTGGCTAAATTCAAATTTAGATGCCCATAATTTTATAGAAGAAGAGTATTGGAAGAAGAATTTCCAGTATGTAAAAGACATACTTCCAAAGGCCAATATAAGAGTGGCTATATTAGAAGATAAAATAGTTGGTTTTATTGGCATAGTGGATTCCTATATAGCAGGAATTTTTATTAGTAGGGAGTACAGAAGCTTAGGAATTGGAAAGTTACTTTTAAAAGCAGCTAAGGAAAACTATAGCAGGCTTTCACTAGATGTATACAGGAAAAATAAAAGAGCCTACGAATTTTATTTAAATAATGGATTTATTGTAAAAGAAGAAAAAAACGACAAAGAAAATAAGGAAATTGAATATTTTATGGTATATGAGAAAAATCATAGAAGGCATTAAAACATTTTGTTTTAGTGCTTTTTTTGTAAAATTGTAAGGATTTTGTAATTTGACAAAGTGGTCTAATGATGTTAGACTAAAACCAAGAAACAAGTCTAATGCTTGTAGACTAAAGGAGGTAAATATGGCAGACTACAAATTAGGTTTAATGGAAATGAAATTTGCTGAATTAATTTGGCAACATGAACCAATTGCATCAGGGGAATTAGTTAAATTATGTAAGAGGGAATTTGAATGGAAAAAATCTACAACCTATACAATGTTAAAGCGCTTAATAGAAAAGGAAATCTTCCAAAACAATAACAGCCAAGTCACTTCTTTAATAAGTTTAGAGGAATTTAAGGCTAGACAAAGTGAAGAATTTATAGAAGAGGAATTTGAAGGCTCCTTACCAAAATTTTTAACAGCCTTTACTTCGAAAAATAAATTAACAGAAAAAGAAATTGAAGAACTACAAAAATTAATTGATGAAAATAGGAGTTAGTTATGAATATACAAGAAATATTCTTAGAAATATTAAATATGTCCTTTGTGGCATCTTTTATAATAGGAGTTGTAATTTTAGCAAGACTCTTATTAAAAAGATTTCCAAAAATATTTTCCTATATTTTATGGCTTCCGGTGTTAGTAAGACTCTTAATTCCATTTTCAATAGAAGGGCTATTTTCCTTAATACCGGTAAATAAGAGACCTATTCCAAGTAATATAGTTTATAATAGCTCAGCAAGAATAAATACAGGCATAAATATAGTAGACAGGACCGTAAACAATCCAGTTAAAAATACAATAAAGGAAGTTCCTACAGCTCTTGTAGAAAACCCAATAGATTACAGACAAATAATAATCTATGTCCTTATAGGAATTTGGATTGCCGGAATGGCTTTTATGCTAATAAAAGCTATAATATCAGCTATAAAACTAAAGAAGAAATTAGTTGGTTCAATAAAATTAAGGGAAAATATTTATTTATCCGATTATATTAACACAGCCTTTGTAGTTGGGATAAGAAGACCGAAAATCTACCTACCATCCTATATTGAAAATAAGGAATATATTATTTTACATGAACAGGTACATATAAAAAGACGGGATAATATAATAAAAATTCTAGCCTATATTGCCCTTTCCATTCATTGGTTTAACCCCTTAGTTTGGTTGGCCTTTGTTTTATCAACAAATGATATGGAATTATCCTGTGATGAAAAAGTTATGAGAAATATGAACAAGGAAATAAAAGCAGACTATGCCCAGTCATTATTAAATATATCCACAGGAAGAAGAAAGATTAGTGGAATATCCATTAACTTTGGAGAAGAGGATGTTAAAGAAAGGGTGAAAAATATTATGAAACATAAGAAAGCTAGGAAATGGAAAATAATATTAGCATCGGTCCTTTCCTTAGTAGTGTTAGTTGGTTGTTTTGGGAATAATGGGAAAAGTTATATTTCAAATATTAAAGATAAAGACCTTGAAGAATTTGATTATTTACCAAATATTGTCTATGGAGATGACAAACAAGTAATATTTTATGATATTGGAACAGGTGTTGTATTTTATGATTTAAAAGACTCTAAAGTTACAAATAGAATAGAGTATGATGAGTTGGTTAAGACCTATAAGGATAAAGAAACAGTAGGAATAGAAGGGGTTTCTAAAGATTTTAAAAAAATATATAGCTTTGCTTATAATGATATATTAGAAACTTCATATTATGAATATGATATTTCTAAAGGTACTACTAAAGAACGTAAAGAAGGAGGACTTGATTTACCGGATTTTAATAGCGACGATGATTATGTATTTAGATTTTCAGAAGATGGTAAAAGAAGAAAATATAAGGATATAGAATTATTGGTTTATAATGGTGATGAAAAAACAAAATATAAAGTATTTGGTAAGCCTTCAGATACAAAAACATATGAAGATATTGAAAATGAAATATTAGGTAAAAAAATTTCAAAGGATATAAATAATGTAGATATAGAAAAAGATAGTATATGGTTATTTGGCTCTCCTAATTTATTATATGGAGATAAGGAAAAAGCTATTATAACAGGTTATTTTGGTTTAGTGGTTTATGATTTAAATAATTCAAAAGAAAGTAAAATTATACCTTTAGAAACAATAGAGGATATAGTTCCTCAGAAACCTAATTTTACAATTGTCAAAGTGTCAAAAGATGGAAATAGAGTTTACTTTGGAAAGGAAATGAATTTAGAAGAAGGACAAAGATATCTTTTGGCAGAAGATGAGATGAGTAAGTATGGGGAATTTACCCATGTATATAATGTAGTAGAAGATAAGTTAGAAAAAATTTCAACTCAACCAAAGAGTTTTTTTGAAAGTAGAACATATTATTCAGAAGAACAAATAAAAATAATGGATGAAATTGCTATGAATTCGTCTGGAGGAGTAGTTGAACTAGATGATTCGTTTATGTTTTTAGGTGGAAAATATCTAAATCCAGGAAATGAAGATGCAACGCTGGAAATAGTAATTCATAACTATAAAACTGGAGAAAATAAAGTATATAAGATTTTTGAATAGGTGATATATGAGAATAATAAATGTTAGAAAAGAGCCAAAATATAAGGAACTTGCCATAAAATATTTTCAGGATAAATGGGCAAGTGAAGAAAGTTTAATGGTTTATGATGACAGTATAAATAGGAGTATAAAAACAAAAAATCCCTTGCCCGTATGGTACTTACTAGAGGATAAGGGGGAAATTATAGGCTCTTGTGGCCTAGTAACAAATGATTTTATTTCCTGTATGGATTTATACCCTTGGTTTGTTGCCCTTTATATTGAAGAAAATAAAAGAGGTAAAGCTTTAGGTAGGTTATTAATAGATGAGTGTATAAAGGAAACGAAAGAAATAGGCTTTACTTCCCTCTATCTTTCAACTGACCATATAGGCTATTATGAAAAATATGGTTTTAAATATATTGGAGATGGTTATCATCCTTGGGGAGAAAGTTCAAGGGTATATGAATATAAAATTAAATAAGAAAAAGACGTTTATTGCATATCTGAAGTGACCTAGATAGTGGGAATAAATAAAAAAGCACCTTGTGTTGAAATTTATTGTAAAAGAAGAAAAAATCGACAAAAAAAATAAGGAAATTGAATATTTTATGGTATATGAGAAAAATCATAGAAGGCATTAAAACATTTTGTTTTAGTGCTTTTTTGTAAAATTGTAAGGATTTTGTAATTTGACAAAGTGGTCTATTATGATAGACTAGAATTAAGAAATAGATTTATTCTTATAGACCAAGGAGGTGTCTTATGAAAAAATTTAGTTTAAGTTTTAGTGAATTTAATCTTGCAAGTATTATTTGGGATGAGGAACCAATTAAATCAGGGGAACTTGTGAAATTAGCAAGGGAAAAGTTAGATTGGAAAAAATCAACAACCTACACTGTTTTAAAAAAATTGGAAGAAAAAAATATAATGGTAAATAATAATTCCCTAGTTACTTCTCTTGTAAAAAAGGAAGAAGTTCAAGGCTATGAATCAAAGGAGTTTATAAATAAAAGATTTGAGAATTCCTTACCTAGTTTTTTAACAGCTTTTATTGGAGATAATAAAATATCTGAAGAAGAAGCGGAGGAGTTAAAGAACTTAATCGACTCTTACAAGGAGGACTAAAATGAAAAACTTATTTTTAGAAGTCCTAGAATTAAGCATTAAATCCAGCTATATAATGTTAGTTTTCTTTGGAATAAGATTTTTAATAAGGAAATTACCTAAAATTTACTCCTATATTTTAATGGTATTAGCTTTTGTAAGACTTGTATTATTTAAGTCTATACCATCGGTTTTTAGTTTATTTAACTATGTAGAACAAAGGGATATTGTTGTAAATTATAGAAATAATATTCTTGGGGCAGTGGAAGTTGGAAGTGGACAAAAGACTTTAGAGAATATGTCTAGTACTGTAAAAACTATGGAAAATACAGCTAATATAGTTAGTAATTTCAATATATGGAATATACTTAGTATAATTTGGGTTATGGGAATTGCTTTTTTATTTGTATATAGTTTATATGGCTATATTAAATTAAAAAACAAACTCACCACTGCTGTGAAAATAAAAGATAATATTTATTTAAGTGAAAATATTTCCACTCCCTTTGTATTTGGGTTTATTAAACCTAAAATATATTTTCCTCTAGAGTTAAACTTTGAAGAAAAAGAATATATTTTAGAACATGAAAAAGTACATATTGAAAGAAAGGATTATATAATAAAGCCAATTTGTTTTGTTATTTTAGCAACCCATTGGTTTAATCCCTTAGTTTGGTTTTCCTACTATTTTCTTGTTCAAGATATGGAAATGTCCTGTGATGAAAAGGTAATAGAAAATTTTGAAGGGAAAATAAAGGTGGAATACTCTAAAAATATTTTAGATTTTGCTACAAAAAGAAATAAATACTTTATGGTTCCAATTGCTTTTTCAGAAAGTAATATAAAAAGTAGAATAAAAAATGTTTTAAAATATAAAAAATACCCTAGACTAGTTGGAATTGTATTAGTTTTAATGTTAACTATTATAGGTTGTACAACCTTACCAAACTCTAGGGAAAGTGATATAGTCACAAATGTAGAAACTGAGCATAGTGAACCTGATAATATCTATCCTAAATATGAGGAACTTGACAAAGAAAGAGAAGTGGAAATAAAAAAATTATATAATAGCAGAACGGATTTCGAAACTCTAAGCACCAGATATGGTTATGGTGATTTAAAAATGATAGATTCAATTGGAGAACATTTCTATTTACCTAGCCATGTTACATTAGAAAGTATTATTCCAAATGTAGATGAAAATTCAGGTGAAAATATTATTAGTATAGAGGTTAAGTTAGATAAATTATCTAAATATTTATTACCTTCCCGTAAAGACCTTGTTGATGAATATTATTTTTCAGATAATGTAGATATTGGAGAAATGAATGCTAATTTAATTTTTGTAACTATAAATGATGTAGACAAGGTTGTATTTAAATATAATTATAATTCAGAAATAGAAGAAAGGGTTTTTGAACCGAAAAACAAAGAAGTTTTTGAAGATAATAGACATGAGGATCGCTTTAGACAATATATTGATGGAATAGAATTTTTAAATGCAGGTGGCTATTTTAGAATTGAACAGCTAAGAATGGAAAATAATAGAATTAAGGATAATAGTTTTGGAGAAATAATGGATTATGGAGTATTCGGTTATTTGAATTTTGATTATAGAGATTATGAGGAGGATTACAGAGGTTATTTAGATATTAGTAGTGAATATAATCAAACATCTGTTGGTATAAAAGTAGAGGATAACAATATAGTTAACTATAATTATGTAGTCCATTATTCACTTTCAAAAATTGATAATGAAAAACCTAAATGGTATAGGACAGATACTATTTTAATAAAGGTAATTTTTCAAAAGGGTAAAGAAAATAGTGCAGGTGGAGACTTAGAGTATCTTAAGACTAAGAGAATGAAGGTTGATGAAGTAACTAAAAATAATTTTGATTCTTTCTTTGGTAAGGGAGAGTACGAAAAATATAAGGATAAAATTAAAACAAAAAATGAAGTAGTTAAAGAAATTTTAGAAAGGGAGAACTAATAAATTAAAAAGAGGCAAAGGCCTCTTTTTTTGTGGAATTTTGTAAATTGGAAAATATTTGAAAATAATATTATATAATTATTATATCTGTCTTAATAATTTCTTAATAATTAAGTAATAAGTTTGTAAAAGTTAACTGTTATTATAAAAGTACAAAGGAGAGTTAAGTATGAAAAGTTACAATATTTTAGTTTGCGAAGATGATGTGGCAATAGCAAATTCTATTGAAATATTTTTAAAAAATCAAAATTATAATATTTTTAAGGCCTATGATGGTTTAGAAGGTTTAAAGATTTTCAAGGAAAATAAAATTGACCTGGTTATTATGGATTTAATGATGCCAAATCTTTCAGGTGAAGAGGCTATTATAAAACTAAGGGAAATTTCCTATGTTCCAATAATAATATTATCGGCAAAATCAGAGGATATGGATAAAATTACAGGTCTTAATATTGGGGCAGATGATTATATTACTAAACCCTTTAATAATTTAGAATTAATTGCCAGGGTTAATTCAGCTATTAGGAGATTTTATAGTTATCAGGTGAAAAAAGTAAATGACGATATTATAGAAATTGGTGGTGTAAAGTTAAATACTTTAGATAAAACAGCCAATGTTGATGGAAAATTAGTTCATCTTACAGCTATTGAATATGATATTTTAGAACTTTTAATGAAAAATCCCAATAGGGTTTTTTCCATTGATGAGATTTACGAAAGAATTTGGAATGAGCCAGCTCTTGATTCAAAAACTGTAACAGTTCATATTAGACGAATTAGGGAAAAAATAGAAATAGATCCAAAAAACCCGATGTATATTAAGGTTGCATGGGGTTTAGGCTACAAATTTGAAGGGGATTAAGGTGACTTTTATGAACAATGAAAATAAAGGGTTTTTTAATAAATTAAGGTATACAGGTTGGGGAAGGGTTTTAACTTTCATTCTGATTATATTAATATCTGCTGCTGTAGGTTTTGCAGTACTTGAAAGTAATACAAATCTATCGGAAAAAGATATAGCTGAAAATTATATAGAGAATTATTTTACTTTTAATTTAGACCGTATTCTACATGACGGTTATTATAGTAATGAAAATGTAGTAAACTATAAAATCGATTTGAAATATGAAAATGAGGAAGAAGAGACTTTAGAACAAGCCTATGATTATAAAAATTTAGCAAATATTGAAGAAAATAAGGGAAATTTAATTTTTCTAAAGGGAAAATTTGTTAAAGATACCGGCTTAGAGTTTGAAAATAACAATATAGAAGATGAAAATATAAAACACCAGACAGAAGAAATATTAAAACTATATTTTTCTGAAGAAAAACAAAGTAAAGAAATTTCTGAAACAATAAATTCATCAGACGAAGATTATTTGGAAAAAATGAGAGCTATAGAGGAGTTTTCTATAGTAGAGGATGGTGAAGAATACAGATACACCAAAGAAGAGTATGGAACCTTTGATGGAGGAATGTCAATTACTGAAGCACAAGAAATATATGGTGATGATGTAATATTGGATATTGTAGAGAATGTAGGAGGGCCAGTAGGGTATATTTATCCAAAGGGTCAAGTTACCATATATGATGAGTCAGAAGTTCATAAAGTAGAAAGTGCGGACTTTGTATTTACAGTAAACAGAGATGATGTAGTAAGTAATCCTTTTATTATATACAATACAGAACGACTTGTGCTATTAGGCTTTTTACCGGCAATAGCCTTGGCTGTTTTATTGGTATTAATCTTTAATGCTCTAAGTGATTATGAGAAGATGAAAAATATAAAATATATTAGGTTTATGGATAGATGGTATTTGGATATTTCAATTTTTTCTTGTTTTGCAATATTTATTTTAATAATCTACTTTGTACAGGAAAATTTATACGCTTATACAGGAGGAGTTGCTGATACAATTTTCATTATAAAACTAGTGGTTCTATCCCTTGCTTCAATTATAGGCCTTATGCTTTTCTCCTATGGATTGTTTGTTATTAAGGTACTCTATAATAATGGAATAATTTATTCTATTAAAAACAAGACCTTTACTGCTTGGGCAATAAGAAAAATAGTAGAATTAATTAAGAGGTTTAAATTATTTATTAAAGTCCAAATAAAGGATGTGGGAACAATAGGACTACTTGGTACTGTTTTAATTACCCTTACCTTGGCAATAATTACAATATTCTTTAGTGCTTTAACTGGAAATATGAGTGCATGGTTCTTTTTTGGCCTAATAGCCTTAATAGGAACCTTCCTATTGATTAAAAGCTTTGTAAAGAATATAAAAAATATTAATGACAAGTCATCGGAAATAGCTAAGGGAAACTACGATGTTAAGGTAGATGAAACTATGCCATATTTTAAAAATATAGCCCATAATTTTAACACAATAGGGGATAATTTAACTACAGCTGTTGAGGAACAGGTTAAGGCCGAAAGAATGAGAACAGAACTTATTACCAATGTTAGCCACGACTTAAAAACTCCTTTAACATCTATTATAAATTATTCTAAAATATTAATAGATGAAGAAGCCTCCCCTGAAGAAAAACAGGAGTATGCAAAGGTAGTTTATGAAAAGTCCTTAAAATTAAAAACCTTAATTGAAGATTTATTTCAAATAAGTAAGGCTACTACTAATAATATAGAATTTGAAAAGGAAAAATTGGATTTTTCTGCCCTTACTTTACAGGGAATTGGAGAATGGAAGGATTATTTTGAAGAAAAGAACCTAACTATAGTTTTTAATAAGCCGGATTATCCTATAGTTCTAGAGTTAGATGGCAACAAAACCTACAGGGTTTTAGATAACATTATGAGTAATATTTACAAATATGCCCAAGAAAACACCAGGGTGTACATGGATTTAAAGGAAAGCTTAGAAAATATTGAACTTACCATTAAAAATATTTCTGCCTATGAATTAAATATTTCAGCAGATGAATTAATGGAACGCTTTACAAGAGGTGACAAGTCAAGAACAACAGACGGTTCTGGTTTAGGTCTTTCAATAGCTTCTTCTCTAATAGAAGGACAAGGTGGAAAATTTAATATAGAAATTGATGGAGATTTATTTAAAGTAACTATAGAATTTCCTAAGGAATAATATAGTAGAGCAAGTAGCTTAGTTTAACAATAAAGTTACTTGCTTTTTATTTGTTTTAAATAGTTTTTTGTAATGATATTGTTAGTTTAATATTAGACAATTATAGGTATAATTAAAGTAGCAAGAAGTTTCTTTAGTTTGTTTTTTATGATGATAGATATTGAATTTTATTTTCGTATCTATATATAGAGAGGGGGGTTATTATGAAAAAATTTAAGAAGGGATTATCATTCCTATTGCTTTCTTTTATGTTGTTAAATATTATATTACCAGTGCAAACACTAGCATCAACAACAGAAGAAGTGAATGTTAAAGTAAACTGGTCTGATAATGAGAACAAAAATGGAAAAAGACCGGAATCTGTAGAGGTTGAATTACTTGCAAACGAAAAACCTGTAGGTACAGCTACCTTAAATGAAAATGGCAAATGGTCATATAAATGGGCCGGTTTAGCTAAGGAGGAAAATGGAAAGGCTATAAACTATACTGTAAAGGAAAAGACTTTTCCAAGTGAATACACTATAAGTAAAAGTGCAAATAGTGGTTTAACTACAATTACTGCTACTTATAAGCTAGAGGAAAACAAAACAGTAGAAACAGATGCTATAGAAGCTCCTAAAACAGAGGAAAAAATTACCTTAGCAAATACGCAAACACCTAAGGAAGCAGAAGCTACCAAGGTGGAAGAAGATAAAAAAACCATAGAAACAACAGAAGAGACTAAAGAAATTAAAGCACCGGAAGTAACAACTGTAGTAAAAGACGAAAAAACAAGCCTTAAAGTAACTATTGTTTGGGAGGATAATAATAACGCTGAAAAACTTCGTCCTACAAATATAAAAGTACAGTTAAATAAGGCTGGAACTCCTTTAAAAGACCCTGTAGAGTTAAATGAAAATAATAATTGGGCACATACGTGGTCAGACTTAGATAAGGCAGATGATTATACAGTTACTGTAGTAGAACCATCTAAAGATTATGACTTTGTTTTCAATAAAGCAGACGGAACAATAAAGGCTACTTTAAAAGAAGTTCCTACAGAACCAATTGAAACAACATCATTAACAGCAGAAAAAGTATGGAAAGACAATGACAATAAAACAAAGGCTCGTCCAAGTTACATAGAAGTTCAACTATATAAAAATGATAAGGTTGAGGGAGCGGTAGTTAAACTAGATGCAGATAACAAGTGGACTTACACTTGGGATAATTTACCAAAAACGGAAGATGATAAAATCGTAGACTATACTGTTAAAGAGGTAAATGTTCCAAAGGGTTATGATGTAAGCTATGATAGAGAAAGTACGGCGGGAAGGGTTTATGTAATAAACACTATAAAACCTGTTGAAGTTGAAACAACATCAATAACAGCGGAAAAAGTATGGAAAGACAATAACAATAAAACAAAGGCTCGTCCAAGCTATGTAGAAGTTCAACTATATAAAAATGGTAAGGCTGAAGGAAAAGTCGCTAAATTAGACGCAAACAATAAATGGACTTACACTTGGGATAATTTACCAAAAACTGAAAATGATAAAAACATAGACTATAGTGTTAAAGAGGTAAATGTTCCAAAGGGTTATGATGTTAGTTATGATACAAAAAGCAAGGTAGGAAGAGTTTATGTAGTAAATACTATAAAATCAACTCCTACAGATAATAAAACATCAGTTACTGTAGAAAAGAAATGGGATGATAAAAATTCCAAATCCAGACCTACAAGTGTAGAAGTTAGATTATATAAGAATGGTAAGGCAATAGGCCAAACTATTAAAGTTGACGAAAAAAACAAGTGGAAATATACATGGACTAATTTAGATAAAACAGAAAATGGCAAAGTGGTAAAATATACTGTTAAGGAAGTAAATGTTCCAAAGGGATATGAAGCTAAGTACAGTACAGACAAGAAAACCGGTAATTTAATAGTTACCAATACCTTAAAAACAGCAGGTAGTGGAACAAGTACAAGTAAAAAACAATTACCTAAAACCGGTATAGCCAGTACATTAGGTACATCTATTGTAGGTTTAGGATTGGTACTGGGAGGAATAAGTCAATTTAAGAAAAAAGATGATTAGAGCTTATATTATGAAAGGCGGGTTTGCTTTTAGTAAATCCGCTTTTTATATGCCTATAATTATAGAGTATTTATTTTCCTATATAATATAGTAGAAAGCTGATATAATAGACAAATAGGGCAAGTGTAAATCTCTTGTTATAAAATATGCTATAATTATTTGAAGAAGGAGGTATTATGAAAGCAATTTGCGTATTTAACCAAAAAGGTGGAGTAGGAAAAACCACGACAGTTGTAAATTTATCGGCAGCTTTAGGACTTAAAAAGAAGAAAGTTCTAGTAGTTGACCTTGATCCTCAAGGTAATAGTTCGTCTGGTTTTGGTATAGATAAAAATACATTAGACCATAATGTTTATGATTTATTTATCAATGATACTTTACCGATTTCTGAATTAATATATAAAACTAAATCTAAAAATGTTGATATAATACCTTCAAATACAGCCTTGTCAGGAGTAGAAGTCGAACTTATTAATGTAGCAGACAGGGAATCGATTTTGAAAAAAGCTTTAAAGGACTGTAAGGATTATGATTATATTATAATGGACTGTCCGCCTTCTTTGGGAATTCTTAGTATTAATGCCCTTACTGCATCGGATTCTGTTTTAATTCCAATTCAAAGTGAATACTATGCATTAGAAGGTGTAAGTCAATTAGTAGAAACTATAAATTTAGTTAAAAAATCTTTAAATAAAAAGTTAGAGGTTGAAGGTGTTTTAATTAGCATGTTTGATGGAAGAAACAACCTTTCCTTAGAGGTAGTTGAGGAAGTTAAAAAGTATTTTAAAAACAAGGTTTTTAAAACAATTATTCCAAGAAATGTTCGTCTGGCAGAAGCTCCTAGTTATGGGGAAAGCATTTTTGATTATGATGAAAAATCCAAGGGAGCTATTGCATATGAAAAGTTGGCTAAAGAAATAATCAAGAATAATAAATAGGTGATATAATGGCGAGAAAAAAAGGATTAGGCAAGGGGTTAGAAGCATTAATCCCACAAGATATAGAGGAAACTGTTGAAGATGGAGAAGTTCAAGAGCTGGAATTAAATAAGATTTTTCCTAGAAAAGATCAGCCAAGGAAGGAATTTGACGAAGATTCCCTAATGGAGTTAAGGGATTCAATTTTGGAATTTGGAATAATTCAACCGATTATTGTAAGACAAAAAGATGATATTTACGAAATTGTTGCTGGAGAAAGAAGATATAGGGCTGCTTCCTTAGCTAATTTAGACAAAATTCCTGTTAGAATTATGGATATTGGAGATGAGGATATTAAGGAAATATCCATAATTGAAAATATTCAAAGGGAAGACCTTAATCCCTTGGAAGAAGCTATGGCTTATGATGAGCTAATGAAGGAATTTAATTATACTCAACAGGACTTAAGTGAAAGAATTGGTAAAAGTAGGTCTTATATAGCCAATACTATTCGACTTTTAAAACTGGACCCAGAAATACTGGAGCATTTAAAGGAAGGAAATATTACATCAACACAGGCTAGGTCCCTACTATCTATTAAGGATAGAAAAAATAGGTTTAAAATGTTAGATAAATTGTTGTTAAAACAATCTAATGTTAGAGATGTTGAGAAATTTACTACTAAAAAAAGAGCTAAGGATATTTACCAGCAGGAATTAGAAGAAAAACTTGTTGAACGTCTAGGAACAAAGGTAAATTTAAAACCTAAGAGAAAAGGCGGAAAAATAGAAATAACATATATGAATAATGATGATTTAGAAAGAATATTAGAAATAATAGGAGGTTAATTATTATGTTTATTGACATGGGGCTTGTTGAATACTTGGAAAAAACAAAGTCGAAGGATATGCCAGGTGGAGGTTCTGTAGTAGGTTATACTGGAGCCTTAGGAGCAGCTTTAACTATGATGGTTGCAAATTTAACATATGGGAAAAAATCCTTTGAGTCTTTAGATGAAGCTATTAAAGATGAAGTAAAAAAAGATTACGATAAAATGGACGCTTTAATAGAAGAATTAAAGAAAATGGTTGATGAAGATGCAAAATCCTTTGATGGTGTTTTAGATGCCTATAAATTACCAAAGGAAACAGAGGAGGAAAAAGCTTTTAGAAAGCAAAAAATCCAAGAAGGCTATAAGGTTGCAATGGATGTTCCTTTAAAGACCTGTGAATTGATTTTAGAATGTATGAGAAATCAAAGATCTTTTGCAAAGTATGGAAATATTTATGCTATTACAGACCAAGGAGCTGGAACCTTATTATTGGCAGCAAGTGGAGAGGCTGTTTTATTAAATGTAATAATTAATTTAAACAGTATAGATGAAGGTCCTTATAAGGAAGAAGTAAAGGAGAAATTAGCCAAATATACTGAGGAAATTAAAGAATTAAAAGAAGAATTAATGAATAGCTGTTATGGTAGATTAGAAATTATGAAATAGAATTTGAGGGATGACTTTGATATATTTTGACAACGCTGCAACTACATTTCCAAAACCGGAAATAGTCTATGAAAAAACATTAGATGCAATGAAAAACTTTGGTGCAAATCCTGGTAGATCAGGACATAGACTTTCTTTAAAAATGGATAGGGAAATTTTTGATGTAAGGCAAAAACTAACGGATTTTATTGGAGGAGATAACCCTTTAAATCTTATTTTTACTAAAAATTGTACGGAGAGTTTGAATATTGCAATAAAAGGTATTGTAGAAGAAAAAAGTCATGTAATTACTACAGCAATGGAACATAATTCCGTTCTTAGACCTTTAAAGCAACTGGAAAACATAGGCTATATTGATTTAACAATAATTCCGGCTAATGAACTAGGGTTAATAGATATAGAAGATATTAAAAACTCTATTAGGGAAAACACAAAATTATGTGTAATTACAATTATGAGTAATTTAGTTGGAACTATAACGGAAATAGATGAAATATCGAAGATTTTAAAAGAAAACAATGTAAAACTAATAGTTGATGCAGCTCAAGGAATTGGTTATTTAGATATAGATGTTATTAAGTCTAATATAGATATTCTTTGTTTTCCCGGTCATAAATCCCTATTTGGTCCAATGGGAACAGGTGGACTATACATAAATGGAGATTTAGAATTAAAAACCATAATAGAAGGTGGAACGGGAAGTTTTTCCCTAGATTTAAACCAACCAAATGTTTATCCCGACAAATTAGAAGCTGGTACCTTAAATGGAACTTCCATAGTAGGACTAGGTGCAGGAATTGATTTTATAAATGAAGTAGGATTAAAAACTATAAGAGAACATGAAAATCAATTAAAGGATAAGTTTATAGACGGATTAAAAAACATAGGTGGTATAACTATTTATGGACCAGGAGACAGTAGGCAGGGTCATGTTGTACCTATAAATATAAGGGATTTAGATTCGTCGGAACTAGCCTTTAGGCTAGATGATGAATATGGAATTTGCGTAAGAGCAGGTTACCATTGTGCTCCTCTAGCACATAGAAGTATAGGAACAGAGGAATTAGGAGCAGCGCGTTTTAGCTTCTCATATTTTAATACCTTAGAAGAAGTACAAAAAGCGTTGGAAATTTTAGAAAAAATTGCGAAAGAGGTAACTAATGGAAACATTTAAAACTATTGTACAAACAGGAAGTTTTTTCTTGTTTATTCTTTTAGCATTTTTTATGTTTGTAGCTTTTTCTAATATATTTAAATTAAATAAAAAAATCAATAGACTAAAAAAAAGATACGATAATATTCTAAAGGGTAAAGGGGAATTGAATTTAGAAGAGGTTTTAGTTGCACATTCTGAAGATATAGATAAGATTAAATCGGATATTGGAACTATTGCATCTGCCCAGGAAATAATAAAGTCAGATGTTTCCAAATCTATTCAAAAAGTTGGTTTTCATAAATACGATGCCTTTCCGGAACTTAGAAATAGACTGTCATATACTCTTGTATTGTTAGATAGTTATAATAATGGAATTATGATTACTAGTATATATGGTAGGGAAAGTTCAGTATCTTTTTCAAAGGAAATAGAAAAGGGAAGAGCAAAAGCAAATATTTCAGATGATGAAAAAATTGCCTTAGATAAGGCACTGAACACATATTGAAAATGAAATTAATGATATTATATTTATATATACTTAAATAGGAGTGACTAATATTGAATATTATAGAATCTATTAAAGAAAAAGTAGCTGGAAAAAACATGAAGATAGTATTTCCAGAAGGTGAGGACAAAAGGGTTTTAGGAGCAGCAATAAAACTTAAAAATGAAGGTTTAATTGAACCTATAATGCTTGGAGATATTAAAGAAATAGAAAAAACTGCAAAGGAAAATTCTTTTGATATTTCTAAATTACAAATTATTGAAATTGAAAAATATGATGAATTTGATTTATTAGTAGATGCTTTTGTTGAAAGAAGAAAAGGAAAAGCAACAAGAGAGCAAGCTGTGGAAATGCTAAAAACAGTTAACTATTTTGGAACTATGTTAGTCTATACAGGAAAGGCTGATGGTCTAGTAAGTGGAGCTGTATTTTCAACAGGTGACACTGTAAGACCGGCATTACAAATAATAAAAACCAGACCGGGAGTTTCAAGAACCAGTGGAGCAATGTTAATGTTAGGGCAAAATGGCGAAAAATATATGTTTGCCGATATTGCTATTAATATTACCTTAGAGCCACAAGAATTAGCAGAAGTTGCTGTAGAAACAGCTAAAACAGCTAGAATTTTTGATATAGATCCAAAAGTTGCCATGTTAAGTTTCTCAACAATGGGTTCAGCAAAACATGAACTTGCTGAAAGAGTTGCAGAAGCTACAAAAATAGCTAAAGAATTAGCACCGGATTTAGCCTTAGATGGAGAAATGCAATTTGATGCAGCTATAGCACCGGAAGTAGGAGCTAAAAAAGCGCCAAATTCACCAGTAGCCGGAAAAGCTAATGTATTTATATTCCCAGACCTACAAGCTGGAAATATAGGTTATAAAATAGCACAAAGACTTGGAGGCTATGAGGCAATAGGGCCTATATTACAAGGGTTAAATATGCCAATATCAGACCTTTCAAGAGGAAGTAACGAAGAGGATATTTACAAATTATCACTAATAACAGCTGCACAAGCATTAGAAAATTAAATTTATAGACTAAGATTAGCATTGGAGAAATCCAGTGCTTTTTTATTTGTTAAAAACTTGAAAGTATAGTTACTATATGCTTTATAGTAATACGTAAGCAATAAAGGGGAAGGAAAATGGGAAAAATAATACATATAAAAAATGCAAAAGCAATAGTTACTTGTGATGAAAACGATAGTGTATATTGGGATAGTGACATTCTAATAAGAGGACAGGAAATATTGGAAATAGGACCTAACTTAGAGCCGGGAAATGTAGATGAAACAATAGATGGCAGAGATAAATATATTTATCCCGGACTTATTAACACCCATCATCATTTTTTTCAAACTTTTGTTAGAAATACTTTAAAAGTTGATTATGTCAATATGACAGTTCCTGAGTGGTTAGACAGAATATATCCTGTTTTTCAAAAAATAAACAATGACGTAATATATTATTCATCTTTAACAGCAATGGGTGATTTATTGAAGCACGGTTGTACTACTGCATTTGATCATCAATATTGCTATACTACTGAAACAGGAACTGAGCCTGTTGACAGACAAATGGAAGCTGCCGAGGAATTAGGAATCAGATATCATGCTGGTCGTGGCACCAATACACTTCCTAGAAGTGAAGGAAGTACAATGCCAGAAAATATGTTAGAAACAACAGATGTTTTTATAAAGGACTGTCAAAGATTAATAGAAAAATATCATGATAATAGTAAATTTTCAAAAAGTCAGATTGTTGTCGCTCCATGTCAAATTATGAATTGTTATTTAGACACTTTCAAAGAATCGATAAAATTAGCTAGAGCTTATGATGTTAGATTGCATACCCATCTTGGAGAAGGAGAAAATGAAATTATTAAAGAAAGATGGGGAAAAAGAAGTTTAGACCTATGTGAAGAAATGGGTTTCATAGGGGAAGATGTTTGGTTTGCTCATGGATGGGAAATGACAGATGATGAGCTAGATAGATTAGCAAAAATGAAAACAGGAATATCACATTGTCCAGGTCCTGCAATACTTGGAGGATTTCCAATTATAGATATGAAGAAGATGATAGAAAAAGGCGTTGTAACCAGCTTAGGATGCGATGGCTCAGCGACAAATGATAGTTCAAGTCTATTAGATTCTCTAAGAATTGCATTTTTGATGCAATCATACTTTAGTAAGGAAAGGGGAGGGGCTATAAGTCCTTATGACTTATTGAAAATATCAACTATAAATGGTGCTAGAACATTAGGCAGAAATGATATCGGAACGTTGGAAAAGGGGAAGGCTGCCGATTTGTTTATGATTGATATGAATAATATTGAACTGACAGGAATGCATCATGATCCAAAGAATATGTTGGCAAGAGGCGGAGTTACAGGAGCTACTTATTTGACTATGGTAGGAGGAGAAGTAGTTTCAAGAGAAGGGAGACTTACTAAAGTAGACGAAGAGGAGTTAAGCAAAAAAGGTGAAAAAATTTGTACACAAGTATTAAGAAATACAACAGATGCTTTTTAATGAGGATATTATGGAAAACAAAAAAATAGATATGGCAACAATAATAATAAATACATTAAAAGTATGTGTCGGGTTGTTAATTTCAGGAATAGGGACTGCATTTATGTTTAATGCAGGGCAAGGAAGTGCGCCAGCTGCAACAATAACGGAAGGAATATCGGTATTTACAGGATTTAATTATGGGATATCTGGAATAATAGTCAATGTATTCTTTTTAATAATACTATTAATATTTGATAGACAACTAATAAATGTTGGAACGGTATTAGCAACTTTTTTCCTAGGTTACTTTATAGACTTAGGAGTGTTTCTTTTAGCTCCCTTAAATATTATAGGAATGGGTACAGTATTAAAAACTATTATGATGTTAATAGGCTGTATTATTACTGCAATTGGCTTGGGTTATTACATAGGTGTAGATTTCGGAACCGGTGCTATGGATGGGATGTCAGTTATACTTAATAAACGATTGAAAATACCTTTTACCTATTGTAGATGGGGAATGGATGCCTTATTAATGGTAATAGGAGTTATATTAGGAGCATCTTGGGGACTTGGCACAGTAGCTTCAATTGTATTGACCGGTCCTATAATGTCCTATATAATAAATAAAATGAAAAAAGAATAATGGTGAAATAATAGATGAAAGATTTCATGAAAATTGGAGAAATAAGTGACTTGTTTGGACTAAATAAACAAACTCTACATTATTATGATAAGGTAGGTTTATTTAGACCTGCACATATAGAAGAAAATGGCTACAGAGCATATACATTTGAACAATGTTATGAATTAGCGTCTATATGTAATATGCGATATTTAGGATATTCTATAAAGCAAATAAAAAAAATATTGGAAAAGCAAAACATGGAAATTTCTCTTAGAGCTATGGAAACTCAAAAATCTATTATAGATGAAAAAATTAAGAAATTATTAGTGGTAAAAGAAGCTATAAACAGAAAAATGATATTTGTAGAAAAGGAAAGTAGGAAAATAGATTTAGGAAAAACTTATATTAAAGAGTTCCCTGAACGATATTATATTCCTATAGGAAAAGAAGAACTACTCTATAAGGATGAAGCCTTTTATTATAATCCTACTATAGTATTTTATGAAAATATGAAAAGAATGGATTTTGGTGCATATTTAGAAAATGAAAAAGAAGTATCCTTATATAGTAAAGAGACCTTAAAAATTA